>JAKPFY010000289.1 GCA_029551185.1 Bacillota bacterium | reverse complement strand
CCACTATCTTTATGCCGGGGATAGTCTTTGTCTCCTCCAAAAGAACCTGCTTTGCACCTGTTCCGATAACCCTTTCCACCTTAAGACATACTGTCTGAACTTGCCTGTACTTCTCAAGATTAAGCATATGCGAGCCTCCTTCCCTAAGCCTGCATGGGCTTCCGGTCAAACGATTAAGAAATGCGAGCCTTTCCTTCTTCGGGCCCTCGGTCGTCTGAGGGCTACTTTCAATAGGCGCATATTTCCGGTCTTTTGCATCCTCATTGTCTTCTGCCTGAGCATGAGAATCTTCTGTGGAGGCACCAGGGACAGGCGTTGCTGTTATGTAAGGAATTTCGCCTGCGTCCTCGGTTTGGCAGGCTTCATCAGCCTGACTTGGATTTCCGTCCGGCTCCTCTATGTTGTTTGTACCGCTTAACGGATTCGGGGAAATGTCTTCTGATGAAACATGTGTGGCATTGTCTGAGAGGGGCGAACCGGTTCTGATACACCACGAATCAGAACCACGCAACACGAGATTTCTCTTGGTTCGGGCAACGTGGTCACCGGCTGTCTCCGGATGAATCTCTGTCTCTCCGCTGTCATTCAAATGGTCACAATCAGCGATAAAGGCTGCTTCAGCTATCTGTTGTTTCAGTGATGACCATGAATCGCTGTGCCTGAAAGACGGTTCCAAGCCATTCTGATTAGAGCTTATAACACCAAAACGTGTTCTGTTCCTACGCCTACGGCCCGGAATCAAAATAAGCCCCAGGAGGACAAGGGCTATAGCAGCCACGATTATGCCAAATTGCCATGACCCCATAAACATCTTAGTCAGTCCCCCTTTTGTGCCGTTCTTCCCTATATCGTATTGAAATCTGCCTGAAAATGTGATGCGCTAAGGCCCGGACTAAATCTTAAATGTAGCGTTCGTTACTACAGACACCGGCATAGGGCCGACAGTCCCGTTCACAATTACTACAAGGGGAAGGGTCTCCTTCGTGACTGTATCTACGTTGGGCCCGCTAAGATCTGTGACCACATCAAGAGGCACAGGCTCCGGGATACCGTCATCCACTACGTCAACAAGAACCTTTGTCTTGGTTACGAAGACACCGGGCCCGGTCACATTTACTACCACTTGAACGATTCTCTCTTCGGCTGACGTGACAGTGACTAGCAAGACTATCAGCTGCTGAATCTTTCTTCCCCCGCATATGAGATTCTGGACAAGGCTTTCCACTACTACATCTACAGTAACTGCAGCGCCTTCCACGATTCCGGGAACACTCACAAATCCGCTGAACGGGACTGTCTCTTGGATATGGTGGACTATATTATCAAGCCCGACCACAAGTACGTCCTTCTTAACTTTACCTTCAACAAGAACCTGCTCGCTTACGATCACCCAGGTTACATTTTGAATTGAGAATTCTACTGACCTGATCTTTTTGGCGATGAAAGGCAGAGAAATTGTGTTCTCTACGAGAAGCTGCTTTTCGACCTCTACAGCCTCTCCCACACGTATCCTGGCAAATTCTATGGTAATCGGAAGCACAGGTACGGTTATTCCTTCAGCGCAAACCTGCGCTGTACCTTCTCCGACAACCTGCTGAACCTTGAACAATGTTCCGCCGGTTTCCTGTTGAACATCAAGCCTCACTGTCTCTGTAATGATGACCTCAATATCTGCAAGATCCTTCTCCGTTATTTCGGTTCCGGTCTGCAAAGGGTCAAATACTGCCGGTTGAGCCTGCGCGTTGACAAAAACGTTAAGCCCTGGCGTAACCCCTGGAACCGGTATGAAAGTGCTGAAGGGAACAGTGAACGACTCCGCGACTTCCACATCGTCTTCGTTAATGTAGTATACGTCTTTTATAAAGACGCCTTGGATGATGACTTTATCTGCAATCGTACGGCCAAGTACATCCTGTACAACCAGATCTATGTCCTTGATCTTGATGGCAGGTTGCGACAAACCAACAGTGACTTCTTCCATTATCTGAGTTGCGGCAGTTGTAACCACTTGCTCGGTCTTGACAGTAAAGTCCCCTAACTCCAGCGATACCTCAACTGTCTCTGTGACTTTCACGAATACGTCAACGACCACTTCCTGATTGACAAAAGCCCCTGTCGGATCCAAGGTGAAATTTACATCTACTACAGTAGCACGCACCTGGGCATTCATGCCCGGCTCCGCGCCGGGGATGTCTATCATTATCGCGAACGGTACCACGACAGCTTGATGTCGGCCTACCTGATCAAGATCAATAAAGAAGATCTGCT
>JAKPFY010000266.1 GCA_029551185.1 Bacillota bacterium | reverse complement strand
ACACTCGGAAAAGAGGGGCAGAGCTTGTCGGTAAGGTGCTGAAGTCTGCCATAGCCAATGCCGAGCACAACCTCGAGCTCAATAAGGATGACTTATATGTGGCAGATGTGAGAATTGATGAAGGCCCGACTATGAAAAGATGGCGCCCGAGGATGCGGGGGATACCTGCGCCGATTCTCAAGAGAACCAGCCACATTACAGTAGTTGTCAGAGAAAAGGAGGGATGACAGGTTGGGACAGAAAGTTCATCCCTATGGTCTAAGACTGGGAATAGTCAAGGATTGGACTTCGACGTGGTATGATGATAAGAATTACTCTCAGTTGATCCATGAGGACCTTCACATCAGACAGTTTGTGAAAGCAAGGTTCTATAATGCCGGGATTTCCAAGACTGAAATTGAACGAGTGGCGGACCGGGTGAAGGTTAGTATCCATACAGCAAGGCCCGGAATGGTAATCGGTCGAGGCGGTCAGGAAGTGGAAGAGCTCAGGCGAGACCTTGAAACTATCACAGGCAAGCATGTCTCGGTGGCAATCATTGAGGTCAGAAATCCGGATCTGGATGCCCAATTGGTTGCGGAAAACATTGCTGCCCAGATAGAACGGAGAATCTCCTTCCGTAGGGCGATGAAACAGGCGCTTTCACGATCAATGCGACAAGGCGCTGAAGGTATGAGAGTAAGGGTCAGCGGCAGATTAGGGGGAGCTGAGATTGCCCGTACAGAGGGTTACAGTGAGGGGAAGGTTCCTCTTCATACTCTGAGAGCTGACATAGACTATGGTTTTGCGGAAGCTCACACCGCGTACGGCAGAATTGGCGTTAAGGTATGGATCTATAAGGGCGATGTGCTTCCTGAGAAGGCTGCCGCCGAAGGAGGCCGGTAAGAATGTTACAACCAAAGAAGACTAAGTATCGGAAAGTCATGCGCGGCAGAATGAAAGGCAAAGCTGCCGGCGGCTCTGATGTGGCCATGGGTGAATACGGGCTCCAGGCTCAAGAGCCCGGATGGATCACAGCCAGGCAAATAGAGGCAGCGAGAATTGCCATGACTCGATACATCAAGAGAGGCGGAAAGGTCTGGATTAGAATATTTCCGGATAAGCCGGTTACCAAGAAGCCGGCTGAGACTCGTATGGGTTCAGGAAAAGGGAACCCGGACCACTGGGTAGCTGTGGTGAAGCCCGGTCGAGTAATGTTTGAGATTGCAGGTGTGCCGGAAAACGTAGCGCAGGAAGCTATGCGGCTGGCATCATTTAAGCTTCCTATAAAGACTAAGTTTGTCAAGAGGATGACGATAGGCGGTGAGGCCGGTGAAAGCTAGAGAAATACGTGACCTCTCCAACGATGAACTTAACTTGAGACTTGACTCGCTGAAAGAAGAGCTTTTCAATCTCAGGTTTCAGGTTGCCACCGGTCAGCTTGACAATCCCATGCGTGTTCGTGAAGTCCGTAAGGACATAGCACGTGTTAAGACAGTCTTGCGCCAGCGGGAGCTCGGCATCAGCCAGTAGTCTTAAGGGGGGTTATGCGGTGGACGCGCGAGGAACGCGTAAGACGCGTATTGGTACAGTCGTGAGCGACAGCATGGATAAGACAGTGGTTGTTGCTGTTGAACGGATAGTCGCCCACCCGCTTTATGGCCGAAGAATGAAGAGAACTACGCGCTTCATGGCGCACAATGAAGATAACCAGGCCATTGCGGGAGATAGGGTTCGACTGATGGAAACCAGACCGCTTAGCAAGCGTAAGAGGTGGCGTGTGGTAGAAATCCTTGAAAGGGCGAAGTAGTCCCGTACAGGATTAGGCAGGGCGCAAAGAGCGCTCTTTGACAAGGGGGGACTGCCAGGTGATTCAACAAGAATCAATGCTGAATGTCGCTGATAATACCGGCGGTAAGAGGATAAAGTGCATCAGGGTGCTAGGCAGTGGCAACCAGAAGTTCGCAGGGATAGGCGACATTATCGTTGCCAGTGTTAAAGAAGCTACACCCGGCGGAGTTGTGAAAAAAGGAGATATAGTCAGGGCGGTCATTGTTCGAACAAAGGCGCCGGTATCACGCCCTGACGGAACCCATATCAGATTTGATGAAAATGCAGCAGTCATCATTAACGAGCAGAATAACCCCAGGGGGACGAGGATATTCGGCCCCGTTGCAAGGGAGCTGCGTGAGAAGGAGTTCATGAAGATAATCTCCTTGGCGCCTGAGGTTCTATAATGGAGTCATTAAGAAAAACCTTAGGGGCGTAAAGAGGCAGGTGTTTTAGGGACAATGAAACCTCATGTGAAAAAGGGCGATACAGTAATCGTTCTTTGGGGTAAAGACAAGGATAGGCGAGGAAAAGTCCTACGGGTGCTTGCCGGCGAAGGTCGAGTGATAGTGGAAGGCGCAAATGAAGTAAAGCGCCACACTAAGCCAACCCAGCTGGCCCCGCAGGGAGGTATCATCAAGAAGGCAGCGCCAATGCCGCTGTCTAAGGTGATGCTGGTCTGCCCGAGGTGCAACAAACCTACTCGTTCCGGTAGAAAGCGAACTCCGGACGGCGAGTACGTGCGAGTGTGCAAGGAGTGCGGGCGCGACATAGACAAGTAGGTATCGGGGGTGAGCCCAAGTGGCGGCAAGGCTGAAGGAGAAATACCTTAACGAAGTTGCACCTGCCCTCCGTGACAAGTTTGGGTACAGTAGTGTCATGGAAATTCCCAAAATCCACAAGGTTGTTGTAAACATGGGGGTAGGGGAAGCAGTAGGAGATCCAAAATCGCTTGATGCCGCAGTCGGTGATCTTACTGCAATTACAGGACAGAAACCCATTATTACGCGGGCGAAAAAGTCAATTGCATCCTACAAGCTCAGGGCGGGGATGCCTATTGGGTGCAAGGTCACGTTGCGGGGAGAGAGGATGTACCACTTTTTGGATAAGCTCTTTAATGTGGCCCTGCCCAGAATCCGAGACTTTCGGGGAGTGTCTCCTGACGGGTTTGACGGCAGAGGCAACTACACCCTGGGCCTTAAGGAGCAACTGGTATTTCCCGAGATAGTCTATGATAAGATAGATAAACTCAGAGGGATGGATATCTCTATTGTTACTACTGCCGGAACAGATGAAGAAGGATATGAACTTCTTAAAGCTATGGGTATGCCTTTCTCCGGATAAGCCCGGAGAGTCAATCTGGGTCCGGTGACGGAAGGGGGATGGCTTTGGCTAAGACAAGTCTCATGGAGAAACAGAGGCGGCCCAAGAAATACCGAGTAAGACATTATAACAGGTGTCCTATATGCGGACGACCTAGGGCATATATGAGAAAATTCGATATGTGCAGGATATGCTTCCGTAGGCTCGCGTCGCAGGGCGAAATCCCTGGAGTTAGGAAGGCGAGCTGGTGATGGCCACTGCCAAGCAATTCCGCATATGGAGGAGGTCGATGTGAATGGTAACGACGGACCCTATTGCTGATATGCTCACGAGGATTAGGAACGCCAATACCGTTATGAGGGACGTCGTTGAGGTCCCCTCCTCGCGGGTGAAGCGCGACATCGCGAAGATCCTTAAGGAAGAGGGATATATTAGGGACTATGAGGTAATTGCCGATAGGAAGCAGGGTATTCTGCGACTTTATCTGAAGTATGGTCCCAACAAGGAAAGAGTGATTACCGGTCTGAAACGCATAAGTAAGCCGGGACTTCGGGTCTACGCTAATAAGGATAATATTCCGAAGGTCCTTGGAGGCCTTGGCATAGCGGTCATATCCACCCCCAAAGGTATCATGGCCGACAAAACTGCCAGACGGGAAGGCGTGGGCGGAGAAGTAATCTGCTATGTGTGGTAGGGGGTGAAGTGTAATGTCCAGGATCGGAAAAATGCCTGTACCAATTCCCGCCGGAGTAGAGGCAGAGATAGACGGCGTCACTGTCAGAGTTAAAGGGCCCAAGGGGTCGCTCACAAGGCGCATCAGCCCGAAGATGAGGGTCTCCATAGAGGATGGCAATATTATTGTGAGCCGCCCTAATGACGGGAAGGAAGCAAGATCTCTTCACGGACTGACGAGGACCCTCATTGCGAATATGGTAAAAGGCGTAACTGAAGGTTATCAGAAGACCCTTCTGATCTCCGGGACGGGTTATAGAGCCACTCAGCAAGGTAATAAGCTAGTCCTGGGGATGGGGTTGTCACATCCGGTAGAAATTGTGCCGCCGGACGGTATCGAGATAGAAGTTCCTTCACCCACCAGAATTGTGGTGAAAGGTATAGACAAGGAACTGGTCGGCCAAATTTCGGCTGAAATTAGAGCAATTCGCCCGCCGGAACCGTACAAGGGTAAAGGTATCAGGTATGAAGGCGAGCGAGTCCGCATGAAAGCCGGCAAGGCAGGCAAGGCCGCAGGCGGTAGGTAGAGCGGAACGTATGGAGGGTGGGGTAAGTCATGTTTAAGCGTGAAGACAGGAAGGTTGCAAGGGCCAGGCGACATCGCCGGCTAAGAAAACGCATATCAGGTACTCCGGATAGCCCCCGTCTAGCTGTCGCCAGGTCACTAAAGCATATTTACGCTCAGATTATTGACGATCAAAGCGGGACTACTTTAGCGTTCGCGTCCAGCCTTGACCCGGAGATTAAGTCGAAGGTAAATAGCGGCGGTAACATTGAAGCTGCACGTTTAGTTGGGAAGCTTATTGCCGAGAGGGCGCAGGAAAGAGGTATCAAGCGGGTGGTATTTGATCGCGGAGGCAACCTTTATCACGGAAGAGTTGCTGCTGTAGCAGAAGGAGCTCGCGAAAGCGGACTGGAGTTTTAAGGTCCGGGGAAGTGGGTGAATGAGATTATGATGGAGTTCGAAGGTCCGGAACTTAAGGAAAAAGTTGTAAACATAGACCCTGTGGCGAAGACTACCAAAGGAGGGCGCACGCGGAGCTTTCGTGCTCTCGTGGTGGTAGGAGACGGCAATGGGCGCGTAGGTACAGGTGTAGGCAAGGCTGCTGAGGTTGCCGAGGCCATTCGCAAAGGCGCCGAAGAGGCGAAGAAGAATATGTTTAACGTTCCCATTGTCGAGACCACCATCCCTCATGAGGTCATGGGAAGGGCAGGCGCAGGTAAAGTGCTGTTAAAACCTGCTTCACCTGGCACAGGGGTGATAGCAGGCGGTCCGGTAAGGGCGGTCTTAGAGCTGGCCGGTATTCGCGATATTCTTACGAAGTCTTTGGGATCTGCCAATCCCTTCAACGTTGTTCGTGCCACGGAGCAAGGGCTTAAATCCCTGAACACGGCAGAAGAAGTAGCGAAGCGGAGAGGGAAATCTGTGGAGGATATACTTGGCTAGGGGGTGTGGCAGATGTTAGGAGACGTTAATGCCAAAGATAATCAGGAGACAAAAGGGATGCTCAAGATCACATTGAAACGAAGCGTTATAGGCAGACCGAAAGACCAGAAGGCGACTGTCAAGGCCCTTGGGCTTAGAAAGCTCAATCAATCTCGTTGTCTTCCTGATAACCCTGCTGTTAGAGGGATGATTGAAAAGGTCGCCCATCTGGTTGATGCGGAAGAAGTCACGAAATAGGAGGTGGCTCCATTGAGACTTGAGCGGCTGTCCCCGCCGGAAGGTGCTAAACGAGCTCCGAGACGAGTCGGCAGAGGGATTGGGAGTGGTCGTGGTAAAACTTCAGGTCGGGGTCACAAGGGACAAAGAGCCAGGTCCGGTGGGACCAAAGGCCCCATGTTTGAAGGAGGTCAGATGCCTTTAGTCAGGCGAGTGCCGAAGCGAGGATTCACCAATCCCTTCAAGGTTAAATTTGTTCCCGTCAATGTACGGGCTTTGGAGGTATTTGAGGAAAATTCGGTAATTTCACCTGAAACACTTCAGGCATCAGGTATAATCAAGCGGTCTCGCGACCGTGTAAAGATCCTGGGCGAAGGCGACATAACGAAACCGCTTACTGTCAGGGCCCATGCATTCAGCCGATCTGCAGTGACAAAGATAGAGCAAGCAGGCGGCAAAGTCGAGGTGATATAGGTTGCTAGGAGCACTTGCCAGCGCCTTCAGGATCCCAGAACTCAGGAAGAAGATTCTTTACACCATAGGGCTGCTCGCCGTTTACCGTGTTGCATCGTTTATCCCTGTCCCTGGGGTGGATGTTGCACAACTTGTGAGGATTTTTGGAGAGACCGGGCTTTTTCAGTTTCTGGATATGTTCGCAGGCGGCGCGCTGCTCCGATTTACAGTTTTCGCTATGGGCGTAGGCCCGTACATCACTTCGTCCATTGTTATACAGCTATTGCAGGTAGTGATCCCCAGTCTTGAAGAGATGGCCAAATCCGGGGTGGAAGGCAGACGCAAGCTTTCACAGTGGACCAGGTACTGCGCGGTGATCCTTGCAGTTATTCAAGGTACTGCGATTACATTTGGGATACGAGGAGCGTTGGATGATTCAAGCACTATGTCAGTGCTCCTCATCATAGTAACATTGACTGCAGGCACTGCGTTCTTGATGTGGCTGGGAGAGAAGATTTCTGAAAACGGAATAGGAAACGGAATATCCCTTATTATTTTCACAGGTATCATCGCGAGATTGCCTGCGACATTTCGCAGCATAATTGCCAGTATTGGCCAGGGCGGAGTCGGCATAGTCGGCGCTCTGCTATATATTGTTATCACTTTGATATCAATAGTCGCGGTAGTCGCGATAACTTTGGCAAGTCGCAGAGTCCCTGTTCAATATGCAAAGCGTGTTGTCGGCCGCAAGGTATATGGAGGACAAAGCACACACATTCCCCTTAGCGTAAATCAGGCCGGCGTAATCCCGGTGATTTTCGCTT
>JAKPFY010000244.1 GCA_029551185.1 Bacillota bacterium | reverse complement strand
AGTATTGTAGATATACTCCGCGAGCCCGTCCGAGCCCAAATACTCTTGAAGAACGGTAGCGCAACAGCGTGGGTTGAACGTCTTCAAGAATAACCCCTTCCCCGGATAGTTGATTTTCCGCTTATTCTTGGCGACAAGTCGGTAGCTTACTCAAAACACAATGATTTTCAGAATTACACAGAATCTGAAGGAGTCACATTAGCCTTAGGCGAATTGGATATAGAATCCATAATTGAGTTATTCTGCCATGTGTGTTAAATGGTCTTTCAGGGGTCAGCACGAAGATGCATCTGATATTGCTTCTGTGTGTACAGTAAATTGCATTTGGAGCAACATCGCAGTATCCATGAGGTGAGAGAACCCAGGCTATTATACATAGAAAGAACTGGTCAACAGAATGGACGAAGCCGGTTGGTGAATGTTTATGCTCAGTTTTGCAGGATCCAACCGATGAATATGATGTTTCGAGTCTTGAGATTGTGAACATTGATTCCTATGGCATGGTTGGTATCGAAACGGAGGTAAGGAAGCTGATGAGCGGGCAGACTTGGATGCCTAAAATACTCATCTTTAACCTCACCGGAGGTACCGAGACTATGACCATTGAGGCCTATCGTTTAGCAAAGTTGTGTGGAGCTCCATTTTGCTAATAAGTGAAGATAGAGCCAATAAGATACATACTTACGCTCCAAACAGGCAGGTCCGTTCAAGAGGAACGGCGACTGTTGAAATTAATGCGACGTCAACTAGGAGTGCAACAGATGTGTTGTGCAATTTCGTGCATTTAGCAAGATACAAGGAATTGATCGGCAAGACCATACGATGTTGTGCCTTTGTCTGGTACTGACAGAAAGGGGGAGAGTTTAGAATCATGGACGAAGTACACCTTGTAATCTTTCACGTCGGACCTGTTCAGGAGTTTATTGCGTCGGCTCGCCGCAGTCGGGACTTGTGGTTTGGCTCATGGGTGCTAAGTGAACTCAGTAAGGCTGCTGCAGAGGAAATCGTAGAACAGAACGGCGGAGATGTCGAATGGAGCCTGATTTTTCCGGCGCCTCAGAGCCTGTCTGAACTACGATCTGAGAAGTTCAATGCCGCAAACAGAATAGTTGCCAGGACCCGAAGGGATCCTGCAGAATTAGGCGAGGCTGTTCGAACCCAAGTGCTGGAGCGATTACGGAAGCTTAGTAATGAAACATTTTCCAGGGTTGAGCAGGTGGCCTGGTTTGACCGTTCAGTAGCTGAACTGCAGGTGGATGACTTACTCGAGTTCTTCTGGGTCTCTTCCCCGATGAGGGATGATTATGCCAAGACCCGACTCGAGGCGGAGGCCTTAATGGCAGCCAGGAAAGCGACCCGCGATTTTACTCCGTCAAGATGGGGGAGTTCGGAGGATAAGTCATCTCTGGATGGGTTGCGTGAATCGGTGATTCCGAAGACTGCCTACCAGACGATGAGCAGAGAAGAACTCCGGCAAAAATACAGGGTGCGTCGCGGCGAAAGGCTTTGTGGAATAGGACTCCTGAAACGACACGGCAGACGGGGACAAGGGGATCGTTTTTTCAGCACCTCGCATCTTGCGTCAATGCCTCTGCTCGAGCGGCTTAACGAAAGCCACCGAGACGCAGTTGACAAGTATGTAGGCAGCCTAAGACTATTGGGAATAGGGCCTGACGCCTTAGACACTGTGCCCGTGGCACATCCTATTTTTGGCTACAATGACGGTCATCTTCTGTTTCCTGAAAGACTGGCCGAGTTCTTCGATGGAGACAAGCTTAATCAGGCACAGGAAGCACTCCGTGTATTTTTGAAGACATGTTTCGAGGGAGACAGACCCGGCCCCTACTATGTATTGCTGCATGCTGACGGCGATCATATGGGGAAGATCATCAACCACCAGGAATCCATCGAAAAGCACAGGGCCTTGTCCCGTTCAGCCAGCCTTTTCGCTCAAGAAGTTGACCCGATTGTAAAACACTTCAAAGGATGCTTGGTCTACGCAGGAGGCGATGACGTCCTGGCGTTACTCCCTCTTCACGGAGCGCTTCCGTGCGCAAGAGCTCTGGCTGATACGTTCCGTGACCAAATGTCAAGCTTTATTGTCCCAGGCCGGAAAGGCGAAATGTCGGTCCAACCTACATTATCTGTAGGCCTGGCCATAGTGCACCATCTCGAACCTCTGTCAGAAGCTCTGGAGTTAGCTCGCAAAGCTGAAGCGCACGCGAAATCCTTGAAGGGAAAGAACGCGTTGGCAGTTGCCTTAAACAAACGGGGCGGTTCGGAAAAGACAGTAGGAGGGACATGGGGAGCCTTTGACCGAAGGCTGGAGTGGTTCATACAGCTCTACTGCGAAGGGGAGCTTCCTAGAGGAGTAGCCTACGAATTGCGCTTTTTAGCTATGATGCTGGAAGACGAAGAGGAGATTCCCGACAGTTCTCTTCAGCGCGTGTTGTCTGCCGAGGTAAAACGCATCCTGGGTCGCAAGAGGACGGAACGTGGTTCCAGAAAGGTTAATGAAGACATAATTGAGAAGCTGCTCAATATTGTAAGCAGGTACAAGTTATCGGTTATGCAGCTGGCCAATGAGCTGATTATCGCACAGGAGTTTGCGTTAGCCTACAACCTAGCCGCAGCGGCCCTACCAGATGTACCGTTTGGAGAGGGGAATGAGAAATGAGTGTCTGGATTATTGAACCTCGAGATCCGCTCATATTCCGCGATGGCCGCCCGTTTGAAGCGGTGCCCGGAACCAAAGCCGTATCTTTGCCTTTTCCGTTTCCTTCAACAACTGCAGGCGCGGTACGAACCAGAGAAGGTCAAGATCCGGAAGGACGGTTTCAGAAAAAAGAGGTCTCGCGCGTGAAAGAGATCGCTATTCGTGGGCCGCTTTTGGTTGAGCTTGATAATAAGACAGGGGATATAGAGCAGTGGCTTGTTCATGCACCATCAGATGCGTTGCTGTTGGAACTCGAACCCCCCGAAAGGAAAGGAGCGATGCTTAAGAGGCTCGTGCCTCTGGAAACTGCCACAGATACTTTCACGAACCTTCCACATGGCCTGTCGCTTGTGGGAATGCCAAGGCCCGATTTCCGCAAGCCCAGCAAGAATGCACCGCGTTACTGGTATTGGGAAACCTTTGAAAAATGGCTTATAGAACCCGAAGAGCAAGAAATCAACCTGCAAGATATGGGACATGACGGGTCGGCCAGGGAAGGTCGGTTCCATGCAGGCATAGACCCTGAAACGGGAGCCGCAGACGTGGAAAGAGGAGCCCTCTTTCAGACGAGAGGGCTGGAGTTTACGGCGTCCCGTAGTGAGCGGGATCTTAGTGATGCACGGAGATTGGCTCTGTCAATTGCCACTGAAGCGCCCAAATTAAGAAACGGTCTCGGCTTCCTAGGCGGGGAGCGGAGACTTGTTGCTTGGCGAAAAAGCAAAGTCTCTTTGCCGGTTTGCCCGGATCCTTTGAAAGGCCATATCGCCAGACACCGCCATTGCAGGGTGGTGTTGTTAACTCCTGCGTACTTCGAGTTGGGCTGGAAGCCTACGTGGCTCTTCAACGAGGTCCAGGGTGTAACTCCGAGATTGCAGGCAGTTGCCATAGGTAGACCGTGCATTGCGGCGGGGTGGGACATGGAAAAGAGAGGCGCCAAACCCGCGCGCAGGCTTGCACCCGCAGGGACTGTTTTATTTCTTGAGCTCAGCGGTAATGATGACGCAATTGAAAGATGGGTCGATAGGATATGGATGTCTTGTGTCAGCGACGGGAAACAGGATCGCTTGGATGGATTCGGTCTTGCTGCGCTGGGAACCTGGGATGGGACATTTCGACGGATGGAGGTGTACATTGAATCATGAGAAGGATTCCAACTGACAAGAATGGAAAACCGGCCTCTCCGCCTGCAATAAACCCTGGGCTAAACAGTCGAGTCATTGATAACCGGCGAATTCCCCTTATAACACAGACTCGAAGCTATGAGCTGATAACGCCCTTATTTGGAGGTGGGGCTGAAATTGGAAGAGCTGATTCTGACACTGCTATCCGGGGTTCGGGAATCAGGGGTCAATTGCGCTTTTGGTGGCGTGCAAGTCGGGGCGGGAGATTCAGCGGCGATTTGAGCAGGATGAAAAAGGCCGAAGACACGTTGTGGGGTGCAGCAAGCACGCCTGAGAAACCAATGCCCTCACAAGTAGAGGTATTTGTAAAGGTTACAGATCCCGGTGTGGCTTTGCAGCCATTTCTCCTTGAACTGAAAGAACGGAGGAGCCCTGTGGCGCGATCTCGTGCAGATGTTGCTCATCCATATGTGGCATTTCCACTGCAGCCAAAAGAAGAGAATATTAGACGTAATGGCATGAACACTGTAATTCATCCGGTTATGAACAATGTGAAATTCGACCTAACCGTTACCTTTCCCGGAAGCCAGCGGGAAGAAGTTGAGGCTGCACTCTGGGCATGGGAGACTTTTGGAGGTGTTGGAGGGCGAACAAGAAGAGGGTTCGGAGCATTGAGATTAACTGCTGTTGATGGCAGTCCGATCCGACCTCCCAGAACTCAAGATGTAGGACACGCTATCCAAGAGGGTTTGCGTAAGTACACTACGGACGGCGAGTGGCCTAATGGCGTTCCTCATCTATCCATAAGTCCTAACATGAGAATAACTCATGAACACCCTGATTCTAAGGCGGCTTGGGATTATATGGCAAATAAGCTCAGATGCTTCCGCCAGCAGCGTTATGGAGGTGCTGCTCACAGTAAACCCGGACGCAGCCAATGGCCGGAACCTGATGAGATCAGAAGATTGACAGGTGCTAGAAGCTATAAACATGCTCATGAGCTCTCCGGGGTGCAAAAGTTCCCCCGGGCAGCCTTTGGGCTTCCTATTGTGTTTCACTTCAAGGACCAGGGGAAAGGTGACCCTCCTACCACAACCTTACAGGGCAGCGAGGATCGCTCAGAGCGCCTCGCAAGCCCCCTAATCCTGCGTCCGTTGGCGTGTGAAGGTGGACAAGCTGTCGGCCTTGCAGTGGTACTCGAAGGAACAGGGGTCGCGCATGTGCCAGGTGGGTTGGTGCTGAAAGAAGACAAAAGACGGCACCCAGCCGCGGCAATGCTTACGAAAGAAGAGGCCGCCGAGATTCAACCTTTGAAAGAGAATCCAGATGTTCTGGAGGCCTTTTTGAATTTCCTGTAAAGGAGGTAACATAATGAAATCCCGTCTTATATTTGTCCACGCTCTTTCTCCGTTGCATGCAGGAACCGGACAGGGTGTGGGGGTGATTGATCTTCCTATTGCCCGTGAGAAGGCTACGGGCCTGCCGTATTTGCCTGGATCGTCTCTCAAAGGCGTATTACGTGATGCTTGTGATGATAGAAAAATGCGTACAGCAGTATTTGGCCCCGATCCTGACAGTAACGTTCAGCACGCCGGCTCGGCAGCATTCTCAGATCTCAGATTGCTTCTTCTACCGGTTCGCAGTGTTGTAGGAACGTTTGCTTGGGTCACTTCACCTTATGTTCTACTCCGCTTCATCCGTGATATAGACAGCGTAGAGGTTTCCCGCCCGCCCTTAGAAGTGCCTGATCCTGTAATCGATCGTTGTTTTGTGTCTGATGATAATTCTGCCATAGCAGAAAATAACAAGGTTCTGCTGGAGGATTTGAACTTGTCCACCGAAGCCGGCGGCTGTGCCCGCGAATGGGCGGAGTGGATTGGCAGACAAATATTCCCCGACGAACCGGCCTGGCGGAGAATGCTGGTTCAACGTTTGTGCATTGTGAGCAATGATATTCTCGCCTTCTTCCTTGATACGGCCACGGAAGTGTTTTCACGCACGAGACTGAAGGAAGATACCAAGACAGTGACAAGGGGCGGGCTTTGGTATGAGGAGGCTTTACCGGCAGAGACTGTTCTTTCAGGCATTGTGGTTGCATCTCCTGTAGAGGCCACTTCCAATCAAGTATTCGCTACACTTGACCATTTGGTCTGCAAGCCGCTTCAGTTAGGAGGCAAAGCAGGTGTGGGGCGGGGCCTTTGCCGTGTGATGTTTGTAGGGGGGACTCAGCAATGAGAACCAAGACCCAGCAGTACGCTGCACAGATATTTGAGCAGGTAAGTCGGATGTCGGACGTCGACGAAAGGGCTCGCAACAAATACGGCTCAATGGCCCACAGGCTGCCGGTGTTAATTCGGACTGCAGGATTGGCCCAGGCACTGGGGTTTGTTGAATCCAGGGGGACCCCGGAGCAACAGCAACTGATCCGGGATATATCTGAAGTTATCGGTGTGCCTAACCTATGCAAACATAGCCGAAAGGCTGAACTTAGTGAGTACATGACACTGACCAAGGATGTTATGACCGCATTGGTTTGGTACAAACGTTTTGCCGAATCAGTGCTCAATGTTCAGTCAGATGCAAATGGGAAAGATGCAGGTGAGTAGAGTGACAAGACGAGATTGCCTGGCTCAAGAGGCAGTAAGACCTACAACCAATGCCGGCCTTTGGCTTGATAAGTTCATCAAGGATCAGGATACCGGAGGACGTAGTCGTCGAGAACTTGTGCAGGAAGTAGCGGGGATATCACAGCCTGACTGCTATCGTGCTTGGTTCGATGGTTGGAAGCAATGCCTGGAGGAATATGGAGCTGAGTGTAGAGAAGCTGAGGTTACAGGCCGTATGGTGATTGGGTTGGGAGAGGATAGCGTCCTGGAAACATCCTTTGCCTTGCATCATACGTTGGGTGTACCCTACATTCCTGGTACCGCACTCAAGGGACTGGCATCGTCCTTTGCCAGGCAGCAACTAGGTAATGACTGGGTGCCTGGGGCTGCCAGCGGTGCACATGCCATAATGTTTGGCGATACGGACAGTGCGGGTCATGTTGCTTTCTTTGACGCGATGCCGCTGCCGAATAGAAGCCGACTTCTCTCTGATGTGATTACGGTACACCATGAAGAGTATTATCAAAAAGGTTCTGCTCCACCTGCGGATTGAGATAGCCCGAACCCTATTCCGTTTCTCTCTGCGAACGGCAAGTACTTGATTGCTTTGGTCGGCCCTCGAGAATGGGTTACGGCTGCGTTCGATATTTTAGTGTGTTCCTTGTCAATTGCCGGAGTGGGTGCTAAGACCAGTAGCGGTTATGGACGTCTTAGCCTCGAGAAGCAGTTGCTTGTTTCGCCGAAGGAGCAAGAGGTTGATAGCCTGATACGAGAGGTCGAGGCTCTCTCGCAATCAGAAGTTGCAGGATCCATACATGCCTTTTATGAGCGATGGCAGAAACTTGAGGTCGATCCACAGCAGAAGAGGTGTATTGCTGAGGCAATAGTTGAAAAGGTCAGGGAGGCCGGGCGTGAAAATAAGACCAAGGATAAGGCATGGTACAAAGAGCTACTGAGTGCTCTTACATAAGCTGACGACAAGATGTCTTGACTTTCGCAATACATCAGACAGACAGTAGGAGACGCTATGATGCTTGTATTGTTTACTACTGTTGGCACGACGGATTACGAGGAGGTCGATTGCTCGTGCATGGATTCTAATCACTGCCCAAAAGTTTATCGCACGGTTTTTTTCGGTTGCTGCACATGCTGTTTTCAGTCCGGACAGGGTCTTTCTTATGGTTGCCGAGGAGGCAATGAAACACAAGAACTGTCTGACGATTTAGCAAGAGCTCGGCGAGGATTTAGAACTGTCACCCGTTCCACGAGGGGCTCCGAGGAAGAGCTGGACGATCTTCGACATACTGTCAGATATCGTGCCGGAAGGTGCGAGGATAATCTTGGATATTACTCACGCCTTTCGCTCGTTGCCGCTTGTCTTTTTGGATATTGTAACCTATTTTATTTTAGACTGGACAAAAAGACGAAACTCGAGCTATCGTTTGCGGGGCATATAAAGCACGGGAGAGGAGGCCTGATGGCGGGCAGCGCCTAGGCCAAATGGCTACCATGGAGTGTTTTCCAGTTCTGTCAGACTTCTGAGGCTTCTTGAGGCGCTCCGAGAGCGGTGGCAGTTCGGGTTTCTCGTTAAGGGCGTTGAGAAGGAAATGGCAGAATGATGGGCGACGCCCTTCGGTCACATTCTCTCAGCACTATCAGATGAGCTTAGTAACCTTGCTCCGGATGACACTCACGAGAGACTCGACGCTGTGGCGCTTCGTCGACAGCTGGCACTCGTAGAGCACTATGTGAACAAAGAATTGTTCGTTTAAGCTGTTCTTATCGGACGGGAGTGGGTTGTCAATTGGCTTGCTTGGCGGACCGGATAAATGTGTTGCCTCGATCGCAATGCGTATTCGGCAGTGGAGAGTTGTATGAAAGATATTAAGTCACCCGGTGCCGCCATGCTTTTGGTCTCATATGAGTATTTCATAAGAGAAGGGGTTGTTTACCTATGATTGGAAGATTCATCAAGTACATTGAAGGCGGACTGGAGACTGATATTGTTGAGCTGAAAGCATTTCCTCCCCCATTGTGCAACAGGTCCTTGATGGAAAGCATTGTAAAGGAAATTCTGGCTATCGCGAATACAGGCAGGCAGGGATATATACTATTTGGGGTGAACGATGCAGCTAATCGCGCCAAGGGGGGAAAAGCTGTTCCAGGTGTTGATTATGCCCATGGAGATGATCGGGTGGAGAGAGAGATCAACGACAAGCTTGGCGCTTTCAGTGAACCTCGTGTCAGAATCAAATACGCTTCATTTGATTCTGACGGAAAGAAAAAGATTGGTGTACTGACAGTCTTGCGATCAAACCGCCGTCCTCACATGGTAGCGAGAAATGGAGACAAACTGAAACGGGGTGAGTATTTTGTCCGGCGTGGTACAATAACTGAAGTGTTGACTCCTGATGAGCTGCGCGAAATCGCACATGAACCGGATAAGAAGTATGTTACGCTGCTCAATTTCACCCATACTTTTCAAGAGCGACAAATAAGACAGCTTGAGATGAAAGCTGACTGTTTCATTGAACATGTTTGGCCTGACTGTAAGGTCGACTTTGACGTGAATCGTGATTTTGAACCGCAAGCGAGGAAGCTGGTAGATAATCTCGGGTATACTTCTGAGGAGTGGCAAGATGTAGGTAGTTTCATTGTTTGCTTGCCCGGGTTATCGGAGGCGGCAGCAGTACTATTGGCTGAACTTCATGGAAGAATGGGACAGTTTCCTACAATCGTTCGGCGATGCAAAGATGATCAGAGTAAGCTGGATGAATATGTAATTAAAGAAATCATACCTCTTTCTATGGTAAGAGATCGAGCTCGCCGTCAGGATGCTCATATTGTTACCTTGTTAGATTAACTGGGATGAATTATCCCTAATAAGACTTGTTTCGAATGAAATCCAGGTACCAAATGCACTGGGGAGTCAGGAAGTACATAGAGGTGTTTTATAACCGGCAGAGATTACACTCTAAAAATGGATATATCTTGCTATGTGATTTTGAAATGGTTAATCAGTCCGGCTTATTGCTGTCCGCGTAAGCTTGACCGTATGAAGATGCTATGAGTCTGCATTCACTGAAATAACGTGTTCATGAGAACAAACATCTATGTACCAACGAAGTCAACCGTCGAAAGGGAAAGTGACGTCAGTACCGAATGTATTAACAGAAGGGTTTGCAGTTGTTATTGTTAGTTGTCGACCTCCGGTAGTGCAAAAACCCCGGGAGGTCGACAACTAAGCGAATCAGCTCATTTCCTTTCTAGCTGGGCT
>JAKPFY010000214.1 GCA_029551185.1 Bacillota bacterium | reverse complement strand
GGGGTGAACCGTTGTCCAGCGAAGGCGCAAAACTGCCGACCACGTATTCCCCACGCATGTGGGGGTGAACCGAGCAACCTGCTCGACCTTCAGGGGTTTGAGTCGTATTCCCCACGCATGTGGGGGTGAACCGTTTGCCTTCCGGGCATTTGAAGGATCGGCGTCGTATTCCCCACGCATGTGGGGGTGAACCGCGAGTTTAATTTCGTTTATAAACTGTACCGGAGTATTCCCCACGCATGTGGGGGTGAACCGTACAATGCGTCAAAACTTCCGTCTATCCCCGCGTATTCCCCACGCATGTGGGGGTGAACCGTCAAGGTTTCTATTGTTGGTTGTGCTGCTCAGGTATTCCCCACGCATGTGGGGGTGAACCGAACGTATATGATCCTGTCGCCATCGCCCGCGAGTATTCCCCACGCATGTGGGGGTGAAACGTTGATTAGCGCATCTGACTTCGGATCAGAGGGTTTTCTTCAACATGTGAGGTGTACCGTCCTTGACTTGAATAAGTATATCTAAGATAATATTCGGCTATTAGCCGATAATATTATAAAATCAGGGGCAGACCGGTTAACTATTACGGCATTTCTTTATCTGTGGAGGTGGTTTTGGTGAATCGAAGGGTTAAGGATCTGCATCTGCTCCCTAAGTTTCGGGACCGTCTCTCTTTCCTTTATCTGGAACACGTGAGAATCGATCGGCAGGATAATGCAATAGCTGCTCACGATGCAAGTGGTGTCATTCCAATCCCTGTTGCTGCTCTTGCTGTGCTGATGTTGGGACCTGGAACCAACATAACCCACGCTGCAATATCTGTGCTGGCCGATAACAACTGCCTCGTAATCTGGTGCGGTGAAGAAAATGTAAGGTTCTATTCCTCAGGTATGGGAGGAACAAGAAGCGCGTCATCGCTGCTTCATCAGGCCAGATTGGCTTCAAACGATAACACTCGGCTGCAAGTGGTCAAGCGAATGTACAGGATGAGGTTTGCTGAGGACATACCGGAAGATGTCACCGTCGAGCAATTGAGAGGGATGGAAGGCAGCCGAGTCAGGACTGCCTATGCCAAAATGAGCCAGGAGACCGGTATCAGTTGGTCAGGACGCTCTTATGATAGAGGTTCATGGAAATCTGCTGACCCTGTAAACCGGGCATTATCAGCCGCCAACTCCTGTCTTTATGGATTATGTCACGCAGCGATACTTTCAGCCGGTTACAGCCCTGCCATAGGATTCATCCACACTGGTAAGCAGTTATCATTTGTCTATGACATAGCAGACCTTTATAAGGTAGACCTGACAATACCGCTAGCATTCCGTATGGCAGCCCAAAATCCGCCTCAGTTGGAAAGATCCGTCAGATTAGCTTGCAGAGACATATTCAAGGAAAGCAAATTGGTTGAAAGAATCATCCCGGATATTCGATTGGCAATTGGTGAGTCTAATCAGGATGATTTCAGCGTTTATGATGCCGATGAGGCCCTTCCAGCAGACCTGTGGGCACCGAAAGATGAGGGAAATGAGGTGATCCAATGATTGTTCTGATGTTGGAGCGAGTGCCATCTGGCCTGCGGGGCGAATTGAGCCGATGGATGATAGAACCACGGCCAGGCGTCTTTGTAGGAAACCTGTCTGCTGCTGTAAGGGAAAGACTCTGGGAGAAAGCAAACGAAGATGCCGATACAGGCGCAGGGATAATGATACACAGCACAAACACCGAGCAAGGCTTCACCATCCGCACATTTGGAGACCCATCTCGTAATGTAGTAGATGTAGATGGATTGTGGTTGATCAAGAAGAACAAACTGCCTAGCTAAATACTTCCGATTCGTTTATTCGCCTTTCTTTTATTCGACTTATCATAATCCCCAAAACAGTCACCAAAAACAACAAATGAGTTAAATACAGGCCATAAGAACTTGCAGACCGGTAATGGGCGGTTATGAGTTAACGATGAGGTTTGTAAGTGGAGAAATTATGATTTTGGTGCCGCAGAGAGGAGTTGAACCTCCACGTCCGTAAGGACACATGGTCCTGAACCATGCGCGTCTGCCATTCCGCCACTGCGGCGCGGTTTCTTGACACCGATTATTATACTACTGCCTGGCGCTTAAGTCAAGAGT
>JAKPFY010000208.1 GCA_029551185.1 Bacillota bacterium | reverse complement strand
GATGATTAAAGGCACATACAGCAATCCGGGCCCAACCAGCGGGATAAGATCGAGGATGCCTGCGATGATTCCGAAAATCCAAGCATACCTGACCTTGGCCACTGTAAAACCTATAATGCTCACAATAACCGTCACGCTAATCAAAATGAGATACGCCC
The DNA here is from genome assembly GCA_029551185.1 of Bacillota bacterium. GTDB lineage: Bacteria > Bacillota > SHA-98 > UBA4971 > UBA4971 > UBA4971. The sequence goes on along the minus strand of JAKPFY010000208.1, from coordinate 3,018 downwards.
TAATAAATCGGAGTGCAGCTGAAACCAGTCCTGCTTTTGCTTTTTTTGCCCTCTCACGCCATTTCACAGGCGCGAGATTTGTCAAGAACTCTGAGATTTCTCTCTTATCCCGGCTGATGAAGAATGCTGCAAAAAAGCTGACAATTACGTTGATACTGAGTCGCGGGAGACTCATGATAACACCGGTCACACCTAAAATAAGCCTCTCAAGGCCTGCGTACAACGTGGACTTAGTCCTCTTCACCGCCTCTATTACAGGATCCGGCAGGTCTTCAGTTACCCTTTCTATGTACATAATGATCTTGCTTAGGATTTCCTCAAGGTTCATGTTGTAAATAGGCAACGCACGATAAAGCTCTTGTGCTTCAGAGACTATTCGCACAACTGCCAAAGCAACAACAACTGACAATAAAACGAATACAACCAAGAGACATATGGAAATGCATATCCCTCTTGGAAAACGAAAGCGTCTTGAGAGTAGTTCCACAATGGGATCTATGATAGCCGCCAAAATAAGGGCAGCAATAAATGGAGCAAAAAGAGACAATGCAAACTTAGCCACAAGATAGCATGCAGCAAGCACAGCGCTCCATATGAGAAAATATCGCCAACCCTCTGATATCTTTTGCAAGATGTCTACTTACCTCAAAAAACGCAAAAGCGTTGCTTAGTTAGGATAGAAAAAGTCGTACATAATAGTACACTACAGGAATAGCAAGTAGCAAGCTGTCAAGTCTGTCCAGAACTCCACCATGACCGGGCAAGAAGGTTCCTGAGTCCTTAACCTCTGCACTTCGCTTAAATGCCGACTCCGCCAAATCGCCTATTTGTCCGGAAACTGACGTTATAACAGCAAGCGCAAGACTATGGCCTAGGCTAAGATGAGGCCACCACAATAGGACAGCGCCGAGCTCCCTCACAATGGCACCGGTTATGACACCAGAGATAAAACCTGCGATTGCTCCTTCATAAGTCTTGTTAGGGCTTACTTTAGGCGCCAACTTGCGCTTGCCGAAGGCCCTTCCGCCGTAATACGCTCCTATGTCGGTTGCCCACACAGTAAGAACAGCTATTAGCAAATATCCAAATCCAGCCTGCTCCCCACCTGTGTAACGCAGCATGAGAGTCGTAGCCATAGGCAGCCCTACATAAACAGATCCCAATAGGGTTATTGCCGAATTCGCGATAGAGTTTTGGCCTTCAAAAACCAATGTCTGCCAACTCAAAGTCATAAGGATAATCGCAGTCACAGCCAGGCCTACAGCCTGCTGCAAACCTAAGTGACCAAGGGCAACAAAGGCTGTTACACCAAGAACCCCCACTAGCTCCAAAGGGCCGTAGCCTGAGAATTGAGCCAGTTTGTAAAACTCTCTGACAGCTAATATCCCAATTACCAGCAGAGTCACAGCCAAATAGACCCTGCCTAGGATTATGACCAAAAGTGCAAGAGGGATAGCCGCAAGCGCACTTCGGACTCTCTGATTCAAGTCAGAACCCTCCTATCAAGCTATCTGGGAGATTTGGGAGATTCTAGAGGCCGCCGAATCTTCGCTCCCTGCGCTGATATTCCACTATTGCAGAAAGAAGATCTCCCTTGGAGAAGTCCGGCCAAAGCACAGGAGTAACAACCAGTTCGGCATAAGCCGACTGCCAGATGAGGAAGTTGGATACCCTCATCTCTCCTCCGGTACGAATTATGAGGTCAGGGTCGGGAACACCTGCAGTATAGAGATGAGCACTGACATCTTCCTCAGAAATAGCTTCAGGCTTTATCTCGCCTAGGACCGCCTTCTTAGCAAGCTCTCCAACCGCCCTTGTTATCTCTTCACGACCGCCGTAGTCTATGGCAAGATTTACAAACATTTCAGCATTCGCTGATGTCCTGTCTTCAACATTAATTATCGCATGAAGCACATCCTGTGGCAACCTGTCCCTGCGTCCAATGACTCTAATCTTAGCCCCGTAGTCAACCAAATTCTTAAGTCTCTTCTCGAACATTTCCACGAGAAGGTTCATAAGACCATCAACTTCATCTTTCGGCCTTCTCCAGTTCTCAGTGGAGAATACATAGAGTGTCATGTGTCGTATCCCCAGGTCTCGGGCGAACTTGACCATCTCTTCCGCCTTCCTGCCACCTGCTTCATGGCCTGCCGGCCGCGGAAGGCCTTTCCGCTTGGCCCACCTCCCGTTACCATCCATGATTATGGCCACATGTAGAGGGAGCTTCGTTTGGTCGACCTGCGTCCCGAGGAAACGGATGTCCTTCGCGCTATGACCATAATGCCGCTCTCGGCCCTGAAATAAGCGGGAAAAAGTCTTCCTAATCACTTCCGAATTTCTAACCTCCCTTCATCTGATATGTCACACAAACAAGATCTATGTAACCCTGTAAAATCTCAAGGGGAGGCGAACCTCCCCTTAGAAACCAGGATTATGTGAATTATTCTTCCTCTATGATTGCGTCCTCCGGACACTCTTCAGCGCACATTCCGCAATCAGTGCAGATATCAGGGTCTATCACGTACTTGTCGTCTCCTTCGCTAATCGCCTCAAAGGGACATACATCGGCACATGTTCCACACTTCGTGCACTCATCAGTGATAAAATGTGGCATCCCCGCCACCTCCTCTCAGAATTCCATAATCTCAGCTTCCTTAGTTTCGAGCAAACTGTCAATTTCAGCGATAAATGCGTCAGTCAGCTTCTGAACATCGTCCTGACCCCGCCTTAATTCGTCCTCAGTTATTTCCTTGTTTTTCTCTTTATCGCGCAGGATATCTATAGCCTCGCGCCTCACATTCCTTACTCGAATTCGCATCTCTTCCGCAACCTTTCTGGCTACCTTCACCAACTCGCGACGCCTTTCTTCAGTAAGGGCAGGAATGGATATTCTGATAACCGATCCATCGCTCATAGGCGTTAAAGCCAGGTCTGATTTAAGAATAGCGCGTTCAACATTAGGCACGAGTTTGCGGTCCCACGGTTGGATTACGAGAAGGCGAGGTTCAGGCACAGAAA
>JAKPFY010000205.1 GCA_029551185.1 Bacillota bacterium | reverse complement strand
TCTCGGTGGATCAGTTCAACGAAGGTGTAGACATCCCTGAGGTGGATCTGGTGATGTTTTTGCGGCCAACCGAGTCGTATACGGTCTTTCTGCAGCAGTTAGGGCGAGGCCTGCGCAAGGCAGAGAACAAGGATTTCTTGACCGTGCTGGACTTCATCGGCAACTACAAGAGGGCGCACCTGATTCCCCTGATCCTTTCGGGGCGCAATCCGCAGAGCGAGAGAGACCAGGTCTACAAGATCCGAGACCTCTCCCTAGCTCTCGCGGAAGGCTGTACGGTCAACTTTGATATGCGCCTCTTGGATGTGTTTGAAGAAATGCGCAGGCATGATCCCCTGCCTGAGCGGATGAAAAGCGACTATTGGCGGCTTAAGGCCGATTTGGGCAGGCGTCCTCTGCGCTTGGATGTTCATGTGGGTAGTGACATCGATTCCCGAGAGTACCTCAGGCCGCGCCATCTACAGCCCCATAGGGGTTACCTGAGGTTCCTGGCTGACCTTGGGGAACTCACCCCTGAGGAAGAAGCCTGGCTGGCCACCGACGTCGAGGAATTTCTTCTGGATCTCGAGACCACATCCATGTCCAAACTCTACAAGATTCCTACCATCGGCGCGTTTATCCGCGAGGGTGTGCTCCTGGCTTCAGTGACCAGTGAAGAAGTGGGCCTCGCACTGCAGCGCTATTACCAAGATCCGCGCTTCCACGTGGACATGCAGGATAAGTCCAGCCGGGGATTTCAGGAATGGACCCTGGACCAGTGGAGGCGTCTGGCGGAGAGGAACCCCATCAACTTTCTCGATCGGAGCTCTCCGTTCTTCCAGTACGATCAGATCAACAGGCGGCTCCATCTGGCGCCTACAGTGGCCCAGAACCAGTCTCCTGCGCTTATCGAACACATTCAGGACATTCTGCGCTACAGAGAACGCCGTATGATAGCTCGTCTGTACAAGAGAAGCAGTGAATGAGAGGAGGTTCCCCGCAACTACCGTCAGAAAAACCCCCTCTATCATCTGAAGTCCGGTGGTGAAAGAAAAAGGACCTGCGTTGTGTTTGGGCAAAAACGTCAGATAAGATGGAGATATGACATGCTCATGTGCAAACACCTTAGTGTTGCGAAGCGGTGTTGGCACGAGGTTAGTGTTTCGGAGGGAGGGAGTGAAGTTGAGGACTTATCCATCTGGGTCTGGATGGCGTTTGTGGGATTTACACATTCACCATCCTGAAACACTGTTTAACAATGGCTTTCGGAGCAGCACTACGGAGGAACGGTGGGAATCGTATCTGTCTGCGATTGAAAGGTGGGGCGAAATCGGTGCTCTAGGGATAACGGACTACTATTGTATTGATGGCTTTTCGAAGGCTCAGCGGTACAAACAAGATGGTCGACTAACTAACGTGCATTACCTCTTACCCAATATTGAGATGAGACTCGATATTTCGACGAAGAATGGTCGGCCCATCAACATTCATTTGTTGGTGAATCCCGAAATAGTAGAAGAGTTGGATTCCTTGTTCTTTTCTCGGCTTAAGTTCCGATTTCGGGACAATATCTACGACTGTACGAGATCGGGCTTGATTAGGCTGGGACGAGCTGACCAATCCGAGGTTTCCGACGATGTGGCGGCATTCCGGCGCGGCATACGACTTTTTAAGCTAGATGTTGACCAACTCTCGACGGTTCTAAAAGAAAATAAGGAATTGCGAGATAACGTTTTTGTTGCCGTTCCAAATGAAACGAATTCAGGAGGTTCCGGGCTCCAGGACTCCAGTCTTCGGGCGGTTCGCGAGAACCTATATAGACTGGCCGACATCATCTTTTCGGGCAATCCCAAAGACCGGAACTATTTCGCTGGCAAGGGAGTTGATCCACCTGAGACAATAAAAGAGAAGTATCGATCGCTAAAACCTTGCGTAAACGGCTGTGATGCGCATTCGTTGGACCAAGTTATGCAGCCCGCCTTAGACAGGTTTACCTGGATCAAAGCAAATCCTAGTTTTGAAGGCTTGCGCCAGATTCTATATGAGCCCCTGGATAGGGTATGGATTGGGCCAAACCCGCCTGAGGGGAAGAACGGCTATCAGGTCATAAGAAGGGTTCGGTTCAAAGACACGTGCGGCGATTTCGGTGGTGACTGGATTTGGCTTAACCCCAATCTCAACACAATCATTGGCGGCAAGTCTTCTGGAAAGTCGCTCTTACTGTATCACATTGCCAAGACCATAGATCCTGAAATGGTCGGTAGGTTGAACGAAGACAAGAAGGGGCAGTTGACGTATTCATTCGAAGACGACCCGGCTTTTGACTTCGAGGTGGAATGGGCTGACGGGACCACGGTTTCTCTAAAAGATTCGGCTCGCAGCACAACAAGACCAATCACCTATGTTCCTCAGATGTACATAAACAGTCTTGCGGAGAACAGGCGAGATGAACTCGACCGGTTGATCGAACGCACTATCATCGAGAACTACGAGGAGTTCCGAATGAGTATTCCGATCGAATAAGGCCACCTTCACGGAGAAAGAGGGCCACCCTCACGGTCAGATAAGGCCACTGTCACGGACTAGAAGGCCACCCTCTTTGTCACCGTTTTGCTCAAATTATCCTTGGGTTTCTGTTAGGTTCGCGTTCTTTTCTTCGGTAGCTCTCAATCCGTGTCTTTCTCTCATGGACACCTTGCCGTCAATCACGATCTCAAAAGCGTTATGGATGATTCGATCAATAATCGCTTCTGAGATGGGTGCATCACCAGAGGGGCTGATCCGCTCATACCAGCCTTTAGGAGC
>JAKPFY010000193.1 GCA_029551185.1 Bacillota bacterium | reverse complement strand
GCTCTTTGACCACCAGGCAAGGCTTCTCCCTTTCCTCCCCTAATTGAACTAGAGGAGGATTCTACTTGAACCGGGTTCAACCCTGTTATTCGGTCAAACACCCTGAGCAGAACCCGGACAATTATCGTGACTGAAAACACGCTGGCGAGTGCCATGCCGAACATGGCAAAAGGATCATCTTCTGCGGCAAGTTCTTTCACCATTGAGGCCCGGAGCTGTTCTTTTAAGCTAGTCCGCAGAGCTGGAAAATCCACGTAATTCTCAAGTCTGACCGCATCCCTCTCATTGATCGCCTTTTCGATCTGCCTCATCGTAAGATATGGACCTGCAGCAGTTACTCCAGCCAAGATTACCAACACCACTGCCAATACAACCGTAACAGACGATTTCACGATGACCTTCCTCTCCTCGCATAGGTGGACTGTGCAGAAGGCGCCTTTTTGTAATTTCTGCCAAATGCTGCAGGATTCCTCTTCGGATCCCTCAGCTTTCCATCACTCGAGCTCCCAACAATGTTCTGCGCACTCTTCGTGTCCCTTGGCAGACACGAAGAGTTCGATGTGGTCAGTTTCCCGGAAGTCACCGGCCACAACCAACTGATAGGTCACATCGTAGTACGGTAACCCCATCACGCTGCCTTCATCTTGATAAACCAAGAGAACCGTTATGTCGCTATCCTGGTAGACCTTTCCCGCCGAGTCCCTAACGACGAACTGCAAGCCGTTCTCCTCCAGCTTCTCCCGATCGCGATCCGCTATTGCGACCAAGATATGTACCGCCTCCGAGGGATCAACGTACTCGACTTCGTAAAATTCCCGTTCCGCCTCCTCAAGGTCTTGAGAGTCTTGAGCTGCAAAGAACATGCTCTCCACCCACAAATATCTCGGCGTTAGGAGAGTACTCATAGCCGTCATGAAAGGCCCGTTAGAAATCACTTCCGCAATGACTTCCCCCATCGCTTCGGAGATCAACTGGTCCCATCCGTACTCATCAGCAAAGTGGAAGAAGGCATTGCGAACCTCGTCGACAGGCTTGAGTGACAGCGCTGTGCATTCTTGGGCATGGATACTGTAAAGCTCGCCGGATCCCAGCGCGTTCGCCATGATCACTGTCAAAGCTAGCAACGCACCCACGACTGTTTTGCTGAACATCGGTTGTACCTCCCCAATGCGTTGTTAGTTGAGTAACAGCCTCCGAACTAGTTTCAGCAACCGATTTTTGCTGTATTTTGAATATTCCTTCCTAGCCGCCTCAGATTCTAAAAGATGTAACCTTTGGTTACCCCCATTGGGCGCCAGCCCAACGGCCATGTTCACTGGGGTTTTTGAGATGGGAAAAGGAAAAGCAGCCCAAAACCCCTGTTTGGCGGGAGTTCGAGCCTGCTTTTCGCACCCTTGGGCAGAGAATTAGGTGGGTTTTCTGAATGGATTTTCGAGGTAGATCCGTTCATCATAGCCGGCGAACTTGAGCAGCCTCAGAACATCCGGTGGGATATCGTGAGGCAGATGGCGCTCTA
>JAKPFY010000167.1 GCA_029551185.1 Bacillota bacterium | reverse complement strand
TCCACTTTGATCATCTCCTTAACCTCCTGTTACTTGAAGTTCTTGCCAACTCCAATATAACAGGAGTCATTGGTCAAAGTGGATCAATTTTATGTTAGCGTTTCGCCTCGATCTGGATCACTTTTATGTTAGCGAATCCAGAAAATACCGGATTATTCAGTTCCCGAGCTTGAAAAGGCAGTGGAGAAAAGCAGACGTTTTCCTGAGGAATTTACGAAGGTGCTGAGCGGCCAATGCCACTTGTTGAATTCATCGAGATTTCTTAAGACAAGTGAAATAGATGGCATACACTTAGACCCGGAAAGTCATGCTATATTGGGTAAAGAGGTAGCCAGATATATGAAGGAGCATATATTTGATAGCTAATCCGGATCGATAATGACTCTCTAATTTCTTCATTGCTGTACTCCTGCTCACTTTGTGGTAAGTCGTGGATGCTATGACCTGGATTTGCTGGATCGGCGCTATATGGGAGGGAGAAGGGCGAGAATCAACCTGATTACATTATCCTATCAGCTTCAGCAACTCTGCGATTACCCGGGCGGGATCTCTGTTTACCCTCGGAACGGATTCCCAGAGCTCGTCATAATAGCGATAGAAAGCTTCTACAACAGTTGGTTCTGAGACTGCTGCGGCATACGGCAGTTCTTTTGACCAAGCGAATACCATATCCGAATCTCGAAGCCATAGACTAACGGGCGATCCCCCGAGTGTGGAGAAAAAGGCTACTTTTAGCCCTTCATTGATTCGTAGGCTTTCTATCAGCTCATGGACGTGCTGAATCATGTCCTCTCTGGACACCAGAACGGGCCGACCGGTTATGTCTGTCAGCTCTTCACATAAGACTTGAGAGGCTTGTAATGCCTTCCGGAGACTGTCAAGATTGCACAAAAGCCTGAAAGTCCGGGAGAAGTCAACTGCTACTTGCCGGTGGTATTCCTGACACTCCTTTAGCAGATGATCCTCTAAGTTATTTCTAGCCAGGATACCGGTGAGCAGGTCCTTGGATATAGTCAGAAATGAAAGCGGTTCCCAAATCAGATAAGCGGTTTCCCCAGTATGTATTGTCCCGGTGGTCTTTCCCAACATGCGCTTCATTTTCGTTTTCGGACAGACTTCTATCAGAGGGTGGCAATCACATAGGTAGGTAGAAAACATCCATTGACACTGCTTTATGGTTGCGGGATCACGAAACACGGCTGTATAGCGGTGATCCTTAGGATTGGGTGACGACATACCGGTGATGACTAGATCGTTCTCAAGGATGAAGAGGGTTGCTTGAAAAGGGGAATTTGAATACTTGGGAAAGAACCATGATTCAATTCCACCTGTCAGATGGAGAGGAAGCCAGTGACGAATGATACTATTCAGGCGGTTAACATTGCGATCTACCCAGTGGATGATCTTGATTTTGTGTTTCTTCTTTAGTAACTGAATGAGTCGATCCTGCCATACTGCCAAGAAATCTCTATCTTCTATTAGCCATGCCATATCTTCCTGGCTCATCAAGTATAATTGCTGTCCCTGGGGGAGGGTTAATATGTAGTCCAGAAATCGAAGCACTGCTTCTCTTCTACCGTCATTGCCCAGATAGACCGTATAAGAAGCATCATGGGAGTAACGACTGTGGTTAATCGAATGGCCCAATGCAGTGACGGGAAGCGGTCTTGGATCAGTCAGCCACCGGCATAACCAACTCAGGAGTTCTTCTTGGTTATCCCAATCCTCCTTAGATCCATAAGCCTTGAGAATCTCTCTTAATGGAGGCGAGCAATCGTAGGCTATAAAGTATTCAGCTATCTTGAGTAAATGAATTGAACGATAAGACAGTAGCCGATGATTGTTTCTCCACTTGCTTATCAAGGAAGGATCGACATGAATGGCAGCCGCCATTTGTCTACCGGTTATGCCCATGGCGTCCATGAGAAAGTCCAGACGTGAATTATAGGCTTGCACTCTCTATCTCCCCCACTTAAGACAAACAAAGCATATCAAAACTGGCAATAATTTGTCAATGGCAATTCCTTGACAAATCCATGGGTATTGTGGTCATTAGAGCTTCCCGGTGATAGCCTAGGATCACAAAGGCGCTCTTTATAGGGACTTATACGATGCATAAGGATATTTAGAAACGGAGGTATCGCTCATGTTGAAAAGACAAGCTGCAGTTACACTCTTATTGGTTTTTGTGGGAGTTCTGTGTGTGAATAATGTTCAAGCACAGAGTTTCAAACAGTGGGCGGTAGATGCGACTGCTACCAGTGAGTACACAAGCACCCGATTTTCGGCAGCACAAATGGTGGGGGCCCCTGATACGTACCCCGACTACGGTGATATCGAAACAGCCTGGGCACCGGCTTATTGGGACCTGGATGGTGTCAGGGCAGAGTTAAGGTATGCCGAAGCTGTTATTGTAGAAGAAATTGAGATATATGAAACGTGTAACCCGAGTGCCATCACCAGGGTAGAGCTGGTGGACGAAGCAGGCTTCTCCTATGAAGTGTGGAGAGGTGATACATGGGTTGCTCCTAAGGAATCCCGGATCTTTCGTATACGCAATACGAAAGTGAAAACCCCGGTGAATCGAGTGCGCCTGTATCTTGATTGCAGCAAAGTGGAGGGTTGGAACGAAATCGATGCAGTGGGCATCACGGGTACAAGGCTTTCCCAAGGTACCAGGCCTACTCAGACAGCGCCTTCCTTTGATAGTCCCTTGACTGAGCTCGACGCCCTCTTAACTAGACTGGAAGGAGCGATTAAGCAAGCTACTGAAAGGAACTCAGCTAACCCGACTTTCCTAAAAGATCTGGAAAGCACTCTCAGGGAATTGCAGTCTATAAGCAATAAGCTCCATGGAGAACTAGGCTCCTCGACCAGCGAGTGGGGTGACTATTGAGTCAAAACGTCACTTTAGTCCCACTGTTTTTTATAGGGAATGTTAGGTGCCAAATGACAGCCGGAAAGAGGCATCTATAGCAGAAAGGAGCAGACTGACGTTGCTCATAGTGCGAAACAGGTATAGCCGCGTTGTTGCTTTGACGGTGATAGCAGTATTGCTAATCGCCTTGACCAGTAATGATTATTCATTTGCTTCGAGAAACCCTCTTGTCGATGAACTGGATGATACCGTGAATATGTTAGCCTTGATTATCCAGAAGGCGGAGAAATCGAAAGGCGCCCATCCAGCTTTCTTGGTGGATCTAAAGGAGATTCTAGCAGGTTTAGAGGCACTTCCCGAGTCTTTTGATGAATTCGCAGCTTCAAAGGTAGAGACCTCTACAGCAAAAGAGATTAGGGTGGAAGCTTCCACACAAACTAGTAAGAAAGCCGGCGGTAATTCTTGGTTCGGCGCTTTGTTGAAAGTAGTGGAAGAGGTAATCTCATTGCCTGATGTTATCGGGGAGTTGGGTTCTGCCATCAAAGAGATTACCACCAAGCCTGATGCTCAACCGGATACTGAAGTACAGTCTGTACCGGCAGCACCGGCCACACCGGCAGGATCTGCGTCACATTCGATGACTGCAAATGACAGGATATCGACGACTACCGGTACCGATCAGCCTACTGCGGCTTCAACCGGAGCTCAGGCCGAAGACAACTTCTTAGCTGATCCGACTGAGGTGGAAAAAGTCAGCAGTGATTACGCCAAAAACACTAATGCCCAATCTGTTGTCCTGGAGAGCCTGATAGCGCAAGGGTCAAAAGCCATCTATGAGATCATCCCTTATCTTGAAAGTGATGATTCCCGTGTTGTTGATAAAATAATCGAGGCCTTGGAGACTATGGGCTCAGGAGCTGCACCTGCCGTGCCGGCTTTAGCCGCAAAGCTCTCTACTATTGACAGCAACAGCAAATCCATTATCCAGCTGTTGGCCGAGTTAGGGTCGTCTGCCCAAGCAGCTGTACCCGCACTGGTCCACCTATTAGACAATAAAGACCTGGCAGCTCCAGCTCTGGCAGCCTTAGTTGCTATAGACAGTAATCCTGAACCTTGGGCATACCCACAGCTTATTTCATGTCTGGACCTATCGCAGAACTCCGGTGGCAGAGATGCTGAGATTATATTGACCCGCTGTGGGGAAGAGGCAGTACCTGCCTTAATCGATGCTTCTAAGACCGGTAAACTTTCTATTCGAACACAGTCTATCTACACACTCGGTCAGATGAAGTTCCGGGGCTTAGCAGCTGTGGAGTACTTGAAGAGGGCTAGCCTGGACCGCGACGCACAAGTCCGCAGAGAGGCAATTAGGGCTCTCTCTAAGATAGATCCAACTGACCATGATATTGCCTATACTATTGCAGCAGCCCTTATGGATGATGACGAAGAGGTTGTAGTTGCAGCAGCACTCGGTATGGCTCTGATGATAAACCCTCCCGATGAGTTGCTGGATGACTTACTCTCTGCGCTAAAGACCTATCAGGCTAACGAACGGGTTGCAAGCCGCTTAGCAAGAGCTATTGGAGTCTATGGGCCGAAAGCTGTACCAACACTCATAAATATAGTAGAGCACGATCTACCTGGAAAAGAATATGCAATTTCAACCTTGGGCGAAATTGGCCCTCAGGCTGATGCTGCCACTACACTTTTGATGAGTATATACAAAGACTCCGACCCTGATTTGCAGGAGGCTGTTGTGACCGCCTTAGGAGGTATTGGCAATGACCGAAGCTTCGATCTGCTTTGCCATGCTTATCATTCAGGTAGTAAGACTGCTGTTAAGGTAGCGGCTCTCTATGCTATCAGTAAGTTTTCTTCTGAGGCTTCCACTGAAGTCTTGCTGGAAGCCTTGAATTCAGGTAGCTCCTGGATTTTTGAAACAGCGGTGGCCGGATTGTCTCAAAAGGGTGAATCTGTCATTGAGCCTTTATGTGAGATGCTCCACGCGCAAGAGCCTAAGATGCGATTTGTGGCGATAGCCACCTTAGGTGAAATGGGTATTCGGGCGACACCTGCTCTACCCTACATGGAGAAGTTGATTGAAGAGGATCCTGATGAGCGGATACGCTCTGTAGCCGAGGAGGGCATGAACCGGATAATCACTTTGGCCAATATGGATTTGCCTCTGGTTCAATTGCCGGATTATAAGGATATCAACGAACTGTGCGAGCTTGACTGGGAAATGGCTGTGCTAGCCACCATGGAGCTGATGCGCAGCATTCTAGGGGAAATGAGTCCTGAAGAAACTAACCTTTTTGAAAAGAAGTGGGAACCTTTCTTCCGATATCCAAGTCAAGACATGGTGGACTATCTGAAGCAACTCAATCCTCTACTTATGAAGTTCTCTGCTTTGCGTGCTGCTTTCGTAGAAGCAGCCTATGGCTATGAAGGCGCTATAATTGACGCTTCAACCGCACAAGACTTTGGAGCCGAGGCTGAATTAGAGGCTGCTCTATACACCGCAGAGCACAACATGACCTTGATTCACATGCTGCAAAGGGAAATGGCAATCGTGGCCAAGGAAATAGATGAGTTAGGACCCTTACCTGATCCCGAGGAATTACAGGCACGGGCGCGTCGACGTCTGCAAAACGCCTTAACCGTAACGAATACGGAGGATCTGGATCAACTGGCACGGGAGAGTTGGCAAGGAGGGTCTTACTGGGTCCTGGTTTCTTTAGAATCTGATACTGTGTCCACGATCTCCGGTATAGGAACCCTTACTCTTTCCTCCGCACCTCCGGGAAAAATGGAGAGCCCAAGCAGTATTGTGGAAGGTGCAGCCTCCGGTTCTGAAATGGGTATTGGAGGAGATTTCAATGGGTTTGAAAGCAGTGGCTCTGTAAGCTGGACTCCTTTGCCTCGCTTACTTCCTGAGGACACCGGGTTTCGGTTCCCCATGAAAGTGAAGGCCAACTTTAGTACGGATAAGCCTGATCACGAATGGTTAATGACTGAAACCGGGTTGGCCATTTCTGACGGAGGGGAGCCTAACTGGCGTGTTTGGGCTGCTAGTTCCACTAAACCAATATCAGCGGACGAAGAAATTAATCTTAACCATTACGTGTGGCGGTATGAGCGGGAGGAAACCGGCTTGGACGCTGTGAATATTGTCGTCAAAGTTCAGGTGCCCGGTGCTATGGGGGTCTTCAACCACACTTATGAGTTGCAGGAATTGGACTCGGAGCAAGTGCAAGCATTGGTACAATCGGCTGAGGACGAAAAAGAAAAACAGAAGGCTCAGATTGCCATGGCAGAAGAGGAATTCGCCGAACAATATGAGGCAGCTCACCAACGCCTTAGTGCGGTGGCTTTCCAAAGAGAACAAGCCGAGTATTTCAAGGAACAAATGCAGCACCTGCGTAAGAGTCTGCAGACTGCCACAGATCCGCAGGCAGTAGAAAGCCTCACCTGGCAACTGATGGTCACCGAGGCCAATCACCAAGGTGCACTCGATGAGATTACCTTTGCTGAAACCGGGGAGTGGACGAGAACCCCTACAACATATGACAGCTACGTCAGCTTACGTATGGCTGAGCAAAGTCGGGAATTGGCAGATGAATTCGCTGAGAGGACACGTATACTGAATGCAATTCCCAGGCAATTAGCTTTGGCGCCGTCGGATCTCAGAGAGACTTTGACCCGATTCGTTGACCGGAACCTAAATGTAGGGGATCTTAAGCAAATGCGGGATGTAGCACGCATCGTCTCTGACCGAGTACAGGCCCACTGGGAAGGAGAAGCTGCCCATAATTCAGAGATAGCTGCCATTCAGGACGAGAATATCTTCTGGGCGCAAAGCATCAAAATGGGGGCAGGGATGCTCATCACCGGTGGAGCAAGCTCCGCAGTCACAGCTCTGGGTGGATCCGCAAAAGCTGTGGCCATGGCGCCTACAGCCACCAAACTGCTTTACGGGGGAACAACAGGCTATTTTGAAGGCGGCCCCAAAGAAGCAGTAAAACAGACTATAGCTTGGTCGCACCAAGTGGGTGGGCTTGCAATTGAAGCTTACGAAGGGTTTGAGGCAGGCTCTAAAGAAGGTCTGGGTAAAGGATTGAGTGAAGCTGCCTGGAGAGCAGGTCAAGCTTATGTTATGGATAAAGTCATAGACTACGGAACACATTTGGCCGGTAGGGCCATTAGCGCGACATTTGACAAACCGAAACCTTCCGTGCACCAGCAATTCGATGCTGCCAAATATCGAGAAGATATCGACAATGCCAAAAACCTAGTCAAGCACTGGCAGGATAAGCAATGGGAGCTTTCCACACTTACGGCTTCAGGAGTTCCCAGCGCCAAAGCGCAACAGGTCAGCAATGAACTGACACAACTGGTTTCGTCGATTAATTCATCGTACCATGCCAAATGGCTGCTTAAACACCAATCACCTCCTCATGTTCAGGCCTTGTTCAACAATCGCCTAAATGACATCTATAGTAACACTATGCCAGACTTCTACGGTCAATTGAAGACTATGGGCTACGACACCACTAACTTGCGCTTTTGCACTATGCGTAATGCCTCCAATGTCGGCAGCGTAGGTATGGATCTGGACTTAGCTTTGGATGAGACTTCAAGGGTGATTATTTCAAAGAACGGAGAACAGGTAAGCCGCTTCGTATTCATGGATGATGCTCAAAAAGCCTGGAACCGGGCGTACATGCAAAACACAGGTTATAGTGCCGTACAATCTGATATTCTCATTACCACCGGAGCACATCGCGAAGCTTTTGCTGATACGGCCCTACTTAGCAAGAACATTGACTTCGGTGCCATTAAGTCCGGCCATATCCAACAGGCAGGCGATGTCTTCAGGACCAAGGTGCAACACAGCCTGCAATCCGGTACATCAGAGATAGGCAGAACTCAAGCTGTCTGTCGAGATATTGAAAAAGAGATGCGGACCAAAGTCTTGCCTTACATGGAGTATAGGATCAAGCAAGAAGCTTTGCGAGGGAATCGAGTCAATGTTACCAAACTCCAAGAGACGAATGTCTATTGGAAGAAGGTCTACGAAAAGGTAAATACCATCGGACGGCAAGAGACCAATCCCTATAAGATTTGGCAAATGCAACGAGAGCTGGAGACAATGACCGGCCACAAAACCCATCAGGTCATGGAGCAATTAGCCGGTCATTTCGAGACATTGGGCAAATTCTATCAGTAGACTTCCCCTCGACGATATACTAAACCCCTAAGCTTCGAAAATGGAGATTAGGGGTTTAGTGCTTTGCACACAACATACTGAAGCTCTTTATATCCGGTCCACCGGCTATGCCCTTTCTGTTCCGTTAGTATCATAAACTGGAAGGACAATTACTGTAGCAGGTTGAAACTATCCCTGACGGGTAAATTACTCTGTCTATTCCAGTGGTATTGTCGTTCTGCCAGTGTGGTCCGAATAACGAGCATCAATGATACTTCAGACCTAGTATTACGCACTGAAGTGTTTGTGGAGGAGGTCTCTATGAGTCATGTTCTGTCACATGTGTGGTTCTCTAGTCCGGGACGGGGAGGAGTCATGTCATCTCTGTGGACACCGTTACGAGAAGAACTGCGGGGAACCATTGGATTCAGATGACATGTCACATACAAGCATCTCAAATGATACGGAGTATCCCACGCCCAAGACACGCCCTAAACCCAAGAAGGACTGGTCAAACATACTAAGAACCCTGGACCTCATTGTCGACGACCCGTCCATATCGGAAACTGCGAAGATTCGCGTGATAATAAACCTTACGGCCTTGACGTGTGCTATTCTGGCGGCTCAGCCTATCCCCTTTGCTGATTTCTTCGTGTTGACACCGATACAGGTTGCTATGGTTACCACAATGAGCCGCGTAATGGGAATGCCTGTGGGGAAGCACGGCGCAGGAGAAGTGATTGCATCTGTAGCGGGTGTTGTTGGATGGGGGCTAATGGCCCAGCAGACAATCCTAGGCTTGTACAAGACCGTAATACCTTATGCCGGCGCATTGACGACTATCCCCTTGGTGTACAGCGCAACTGTGGGGTTAGGGTACGCAGCCAAAGCAATTTTGGATGCTCGCAGGAGCGATCAGACTATCACTAAAGAGCAAGTGCAGAAGATTCGTATGGAAGCCGAGAATAGGGCAAAAAGTGAGAAGAAAGATTGGTCACTCAACGCAATCAAAGAAGAGTACCAAAATATTATTAGCAATATGCAGGAATACAGCCAGTATCAATCTGAGCTCAAGGCCAGTAAGATACAAGCCCTCAAGAATGAACTTGAGAAATTTGCAGGGGAAAAGGAGTCTGAGTCAAGTTCTGGTGGGTACTGATTCATTTTCCCTCGAAAGTTAGCTATGTGTACCATTTAGTTTTCAATTACGCGTCGACCCAGGCCTCCGATGACTTAATAGGGAATACGTAACTTGCCACGCTAAGATATTAC
>JAKPFY010000157.1 GCA_029551185.1 Bacillota bacterium | reverse complement strand
CCTGAAATGGTCACCCCTTTAACAAGCCCTTCGAGATTGCCATTTTCAATTCTATAGGCTTCGGAAACCCCGAACATAAACTCAGCGCTGGAATCCGCCTGCCCTCCATGGGCTAAGTCTATGAGAAGGAAACCTTCATCTATCCCGGAAATCATCTCTTCCAGGTCGCTTTCGCCGGGCATGATGAATGTATTGGTCATTCTGATGATAGGCTCATCACGATAAGTAAAAGCCCTGGCGTTCCCGTGAGGGGTTGTCCCGAATATGGCCGCAGATTCTCTGTTATGAAGATAGCTCTCGAGTACTCCCTTATCAATGATAACTGTGGGCTCTGACAGTACGCCTTCATCATCCACGAGAACCATGCCTGCTGCGCCATCCACTGACCCGGCGTCAACAAGGGTCACAAGTTCTGAGGCCACCTTTTGGCCGAGTTTGCCTTGGACGATTGATCCACTAAGAACGAAGTCAGCTTCAACGGTATGTCCTATGGCTTCATGAGACAGTATCCCTACGAGTTTTGGGTCGAGAATAACTGTGTACCGGCCGCCCTTGGCATAGTCTGCATCAAGTTTCTTAATAGCTACGTCTACTGCATTGTCCACCAGTTCACTGAGGGCTTTCTTCTTTATCAGATCATCCCAACCGCCTGTGATTCCTGATGATTTCGTAGCTGTCTCACGTTTTCCGTCCCGAAAGACTGTGGCAGTCACATGGAAACTGGGCTTGTTGTCCTTTATGTGGGCAGCTGCCCCGTCTGATGTGACGATGAATTTCTCATCTTCATACTGTAGGTAATGGACAATACTGCCGACCACGAGAGCAGAAGCTTCACGCATACGCTTTTCCGCATTAAGGACGTACTCGATCTTCTGAGAGATATCGGGTTCTCCTTGGTCATCGTAGTAGATGAATTTCCCTGTGCCGAGGCTTGCAGGTGCAAGATTCACCTTTTCATCGCGAAGCGGGGCCCCGGCTTTAGCAGCTTGCACAGCCTCGCGTACTGCACTTGCCAACCCTTCGCGACTCACATCCGTCGTAGAGACAAATCCCCAACATCCGTCCACAAGGCTCCTTACGCCTGCTCCGGCCAGGGTTCGCCTCTCCACCTTCCTGAGAGAGGCGTTGCGCGCATCGATAATTGTCTCGATTCGCTTATGATACCGTATTTCAACATATTCATCTATGCCTGCCACAACCGATTCTAACAGGTCAAGCAAAGTATCCACCTCTTTCATTCAACATGGCAATTGCAGGTCTCCTCTTTGCACAAAACTAAGGAGAAAGTTCCAAAAGAACCTTATTCAGGGCTTCTATGCCCTCTTTTTCCACAAGGTACACGAAGGCTCTGTCTGTCGCGATTGCGTAGAATCCCCCTTCAATCTCCTTCCCGACTTTGACCCCAAATATGCTCCCGTCTCCTACATTCAATTGCACCCAAATAGAAGGATTGTCCAAGCCATAGGCAGCAAGGTCAATATCAGATCCCAGCGTTTCACCGACTCCGATGATTCGGATATCCTGAAGCCGAGTCACAAGATTGTCCAGCTCTAAAGATGTAAGGGACTTGCTCGCTCCTGCAACGCGACAGCCGTCTTCTTCCTTGGTTACCACAGGCTTATCAGATACAGGCGCTTCAAAAGCAGCCTGTATCTCAGATAGGTTGATATCGGTGACAGGGATACTCTTCCATCCATTGCCGTCCTTAAGAAGCGAGAAAGTTTTACCGTCAAGCGTCCAAGTTGCAGTAATAACTTCATCATGATCCCATCCGGCAAGTTGACTGTCGACCAAATCAGGAGGCGTAAGCTCCAGCGGTAAAAAAGTCCACGGCTTAACTAAGTAGACTGCAGCGGAGTCTTCGGTTTTCACGTAGAAACCTTCTTCGGAAGGATCGGGGTCGCCTATGAATACCTTGATAGGGGCGCTCTTCCCGGTAATCGTCAAGTCTATTCTCATCCTGGGCTGATCAAACCCCCAACGGGATAAATCAGAACCTTCATCGTCAACAAAGGCATCTACAGTAAGTCCGGTTATGTCCCGCAGGAGTTCGTCAAGCCTCTCTTTGTCAGCCTTGTCAACAATGGGACGCACGAGGTACCAGGCATCACCTTGCTTCTCACAGATGACGTCTGTCAAATCATCTTCGGTCCGTCGCACAATCCTAATGCCGCTGACAGATTCGTTGGAAGCCTTGATGATCTTCCTTTCCCGGAGATCGTCAGCGGTTTTTGAAAGTGCGTCAGCCAAAGTCATGCCTATAACGCATACCTTAGAATCATCTGTCAGGCGCGCATAATATCCTGAACCGACAGGCGTGGCAGAGCCTATGAGCAATGTCTTCTTGTTTCCCCTTTTCACCTTGACTTCCACGCAGGTATCCGGTGCATCAAGTCCAAAGACCTCAAGAGCAGAAGGATCGGATTCGATTTCTTTGTCAAATTCCGCTTCAGCAATTGCGTGGATAAGAGACTTCACCGCGTCCTGGCTTGTTTCATAGGTCCTCGGCGCCGTAATAACCCACGTACCGTTATCGCCCTTCATTACAGTCACCTTTGACTTACCATGTATGATGGAAATCTCCTCTACAGTATCAGGGGTCGCCCCGAAAATCACACTTTCTCCGATACCTGTAGCGGGTTTTTCGCGTTCTGTTAATACAATGTAGGCCGCAAGGACCAGGACAATTGCAAGGGCGATGAAAGTGCCTCGGAATTTCTTCACATATGACGCCTCCTTACCCAAACACCGACACCAAGGATAGCAAAGAATGCAGGTATCACTGCAACTGTCCAATAAAACACAGACTTCGCCTGTCGATCTGAAAGATATACTTGCTCAAAGCCGGGAGATTTAGGCCTTATGGATATTGAATCCCTCTTGCCTACCATCCACCCTACCGAATTCATGAAAAAGTCAATGTTGCCTTGGAAAGTCACTATATCATTGTCCAGAAAACTTGCATTCCCTATTACAATGAGCCTTGCGTCAGGCTCTTGACCGGATGCATCCTCATTCGGATCTTGCGTGGGGTCCGGCTTGTGCCAAGCAGCATATGCCAACGTCAAAGGGCCTTCTATATCAGTCTTCGGATCGAACGTAGCCTTGGAGACAAAATCCGTCTCACCCCACGCCTTGTCAGTGGTCACAAGAAGGGGCTCCACGGTAATACCTGGAATCTCTATTTCTTCCCCATGATATAGGCTTCTACTCCTTGGCAAAAACGTGGAAAGGTCCTTCATTATAAGCTTCTCAGTTATTTGGTGAGATTCTGTCTTAGGTATCAGACCTGCCATATCCAGAAAATAGTGACTGCCGGGGTCCACCACCAAGTCGTCGTTGACACCTATGCCCCATGCTCTTAGCATTTTCTTGAGATTGGAGAGATCGTCTTTTTCCCCCAAGGGATTTATGGCAACAATTACCTTGCCTCCCCGCTCTAAATAGGATTCAACCGCGTCGACCTCTTCGCGCGTGAAGTCCCTACGCGGCCCTGCGATCACAAGAGCAGCTGCGTCCTGCGGGACTCGCCCTATTGCAGCAAGGTTGCAAGTTGCGGGAATGTATCCTTCGCCTTCCAAGAATGCCTTAGTCTGCAGATAATCCTTTGTTAGGTCTCGCTCATCATGACCTATGGAAAAATAAACGTATTTTTCATCTTCAGCAAAGAGGCTTATCAAAGCTCTGGTGAAGGCCTGTTCCCCTGCGAAGTTTGCCATATCACCTGAAGTCTCGTAATCAAGGAGTTCATACTCCATAACCTTACGGGATTTCAAACCCGCTTCGACAACGGAAGTCCCATAGGCAGTGATATCATACTGCTTTGCAAGGGACGGCATCTTGTCAGGGTCAACAAACTCAACTGACACTTTGGGAGAAACCCGGGTATACTCCCGCAACAGATCACGAACCACCTCGCCCATAGCGTCGCCTTCCGCGAAGAAAGCAGTGATCTTTACCTGTTGGTCCAGACTCTTGAGAAACTCACACGTAGCGTCTGACAGAGTATAAAATCGGTCTTTGGTGAGATCGAGCTTCCAGGAGTGGCGCCCCACAAGGAAGTTTACCATTAACACAATTGCTACGACAGCGATTGTCAAGACTACCGCATTGGACCCGTAACGCATCTTTCGGCTTGCAAAGATCGTACGGAGCTTGCCTGTTTTGAGTGTTTGGGGCTTCATCCGCTCCACCTCCTTGAGTCTATGACTCTAACAGCAAGGAAGAGAAAGATAAAAATAAAACTTACGTAATATAACACACCGGACAAGTCTATGATCCCCTTTTGAAAATCGTCAAAACGTTTGAGAAGGGAAAGATTTGCCAGCGTGTCTCCTACAGGCCCTGTAACGATAGCGTCTGCCCATCCAAGAATCCAGAAAAAGAGGAGAAGTCCAAATCCTATGATTCCGGCTACCATCTGATTATCCGTGAGCGATGATGAGAATGTTCCTACAGCAAGGCATCCTGCCCCGAAAAGAAACATTCCAAGATAACCGGAATAGATAGGGCCCATATCCGGGCTTCCGTACTTAATGAGAATAGCCGGGTAAATCAGGGTTACGGCAAGATAGACCAGATATGTAAAGACAGCTGCGAGATACTTCCCTGCTACTATGGAAGTTATACTGACAGGTGCTGTCATGATAAGCTCATCTGTGCCTAGCTTTCGCTCTTCTGCGAGCAAACGCATGGTGAGAACGGGAGCGATAAAAATAAAAATCACCGCCATGTTCCCCAGTACCCCTTGCATGCTTGCGCTATGCGTAGCCAGCAGAATAACGGAAAAGAAATAACCTGAAAGCATAAGGAACACTGCACCCATTACATACGCCATGGGAGATATAAAATAAGAGGCGACCTCCCTCTTAAAGATAGACCACGTTTTACTCACCGGGCGGCACCTCCGTTTCGTCTTCCAGACTCTCTTCAGTAGTAAGCTTCAAGAATACGTCCTCTAAGCTCATGTCTACAGCCTTCATCTCCACAATCGGCCAGCTGCGGCTTGCCATGGCGAAGAACAAGGCCTCTCTTACGTCTTGGGAGTCTTCTGTTTCGACTATGAGGAGAACCTCACGCTCGCCGGCAGCGGAATCCGGTGTTTCAACAGATACGGAACTGACACCGGGAAGTTCTCGGACTGTATTCACAACCTCACCCCGCGGCCCTCGAACACGAACCGCTATGCGTTCAGACCCTTTAATCCTTCGGGAAAGACCTATAGGAGTATCTGAAGCTACAAGCCTCCCATTATTGATGATTATTACACGATTACAGATCATACTAACCTCAGGAAGGATGTGAGAACTGAGGATAATGGTGTGTTTACCTCGTAAACTGCGAATCAGCTTGCGAATTTCAATGATCTGTCTTGGATCAAGGCCTACGGTAGGTTCGTCAAGTATCAAAACATCGGGGTCTCCCAGGAGAGCCTGGGCTAACCCGACCCTTTGCCTATAACCTCGGGAGAGATTGGAAATAACGCGGTTATACACAGTCTCTATACCTGCAGCCTCCACTGCCGAACCAATGGCATCTTTCCTCTTTGATTTCGGAATGCCTTTCAATTCACTCACAAACCGAAGGTAGCTACTGACTGTCATCTCCCGGTAGAGCGGAGGATTCTCAGGTAGGTATCCGATTTTTCGCCTGGTTTCCATCGCGTCCTCAAATACCGAGAATCCGTCCACTTCAACCGTGCCTGAGGTAGCTGCAAGGTACCCGGTGATAATGCGCATGGTTGTAGTTTTCCCTGCGCCGTTCGGCCCAAGAAACCCAAGGATCTCTCCCTTACCGACGGTAAAGGTGAGATCTTCGATTCCTCTTGCCTTACCGTATCTCTTAGTAAGATTCCTTACCTCAATCACGGCATATGATTCCTCCTTCCCACATTCATATCGAGTATAAAACGGCAGACTCCCAGTAGAGTCACTATTTATGTCAAACGCCTAAACTCTCTGGAAGTTTCATACAAAGTCCGGTTCGCCGGAGCGATTATGCCTGACCTTTAACTTTCGCTACAAGCTCAGGAAATCCTTTATATTTCAATCGCTTCTGTGCTGCTTAAGCCCAACGCTTTTCCACCTTAACGTTTTTAAAGTAGTACCGGCAGATTTGCTCGTGGCGTTTTCCCATCTTCGCCATATTGTGCGCCCCCCATTGAGACAACCCGACCCCATGGCCGAATCCCCTTCCCTCCATAGCAACACTCCCGTCCTTAACTTCAAGCTTTGTCAGAAAATTTGACCTCATACGCATAGGATCCAGAGCCACTCGGAGATCATTTCCACCTATTGTAGTCACGCCGCCTGAATGATGAATGGCTATTGTCTCCGCACGACCTGAAGGCCCTCGTTTAGCTATTGTCATATTATCGATGTCTTTGACGCTTAACCCGACTTTGGCAAGGGCTGCCTCAATTTCCGCGGTGGAAAACTCCGCTTTCCATCTGCGATCCGCAAGTGGTACGTCTTCCGTATCGTCCGGGCTGTCCCGGACAACAGTATAAGCAGGTTCCGCTCCGGTGAAATTCAGGCCTTCCTTGGCCAGAGCCGTTTTACCGCCTGCATTCGAATGGAACCACGCATTAATGAGCTTTCCCCCTTGGGTCAAGACTTTCCCCCGCGTCTCTTTCACTGCCGCCCTTATTGCCTCGTTGACGTTTTCAGGTTTATATTCTTGGGCTTCCTTGAACCCGGCCTGTATGTCAGAGCCCATAGGCCCTGACCCTGGCTTTTCAGTCAGCGATTTCAGGGCAAATGTCCGTGCCACTATGGCCTGAGCTGCAAGGGCTTCGTGAGGCCAGTAGTTTTTCATCTCTCCTCCTACTACTGCTGCGATATACTCCTCCATCGGCATTTCCAGAACCCGTTTCTCATCGGCAATGTACACCCTGATAGTCGGCTCCTTCCCAAGGGCAACCCGTCTTGACTTTGAAGCTCCGAGACCTACGATAATTACGGCAAGAAGTCCGATGCCAATCCACGTTAAGGTTTTCCTGCGATTATTAGCCATCAATGTCCGCCCCCTGTTACAGTTATGTCATTTCTCATTATGCGTCTATAGGTATTATGCTCAAGGATAGGACATAGATAGCCATACATTGAAGAGTTGCCGAGTGGAAGAATTGTGTTCCCTGAAGACAGAACGATAGTCTGCCGAAAGACGTGGTTGTAGCACATAAGGAAGGTGACTTCGCAAGGGTCGCCAATGACGTGGGCATAGTTTTTGCAAACAGGCCTTACATCCTGGTTGCCTTATCCAAAAGTGTATCCGGCATTGATGAGGGTTTTGCCGGAACAGCCTAAATATCGAAAACAGTATATGACTACCAAGAAGCACTTAATACGCGGTGATGTCAAATCAGGCTCCCGATAAACACGCCCAAAGCGGAAATAGGTGTAAATATGACCGCAAAGACTAATGCTCGTTCAATGGCAAGAGTTGAAACTAAGTCTAACTGACCGGCTATACCCAACAGTGCCGGTAAAGCCAGTATAAGACCTGCTAAGACAAGGCCCAATACAATACTTGCAAACCCGGCAAATACTCCTTGGCCTATTGAAGGAGTCAACATGCCCAAAAGCAGTCCTGTGACCACTGCTCCTAAGAACAAAAGCAGAGCGCCGTATTCCTGGACACCTTCAAAAGGCGCAAGGAGCGGTAGAGCCTGGCAAGTGAAAAGACCACACATGAATACGCCCATAAGGACAACGCCGATGACTGTTTCCGTACGGCTCATTAATCATTGCCCCTTTCCAGCGGTATTTGGGCATGCGTGACAAAGAGCTTTGTTCCCAGACGCGGCATGTCAAGAAGACCTGATACCCTTACGGACCACGCATCTCCGCCCCCGGCCACAGCTTCTGTTTTTGTGTAAGGAAGTTCCATCGTAAGGACTACGTCTTTTGTACTTCCTCGCGGCAACTTAAAAGGGTTGCCTGTCCAATCGTAGTTGCGTCCCCATACGTATTGCCCATCTAAGTATATGATGGATCGCAAGGATACAATAGATAAGTCCAATTCACTTTGGTTCTTGAAGTTTACGTCTATTCCAATTGTGTATTCTGAATTCTCCTTACTGCATGTAAGCCCTGATACTGCAATACGAAACCTGGCAGCTGCTGTTGACGCCGCAAGGTAGTTTCCGGCAGTTGCCCATGTCAGTCCCACTGAAAACAGGGCCAAAAGACCCATGACCGCAAGGACTATTCTGGCCCTTGGACCATGACTGTTACTCCCTTTCATAAAGCCCCCCTATTCACGCAGCCTCTCCTTTGTCCCGGAGAAAGTGTTGCAAATTCATTCGCACTAAAGAGAGTCAGGGCTGACAACCCCTGGAAAATTCTCTACAAAACATCACCCGACAGCAAAATGACATGCTACCATATGATTTGCCTCAGCTTCCACGAGTTCAGGTTCTACTTCTTTGCAGATACTCTTTGCAATCGGGCATCTGGGATGAAGCCTGCACCCGCTCGGGGGATCAACCGGGCTGGGAACTTCGCCCTTAAGAATTTCCCCAAAACCCTTTCTCTTGGGATCCGGAACAAATACAGCGCCTATCAGGGCCTTGGTATATGGATGAAGAGGATGCTTAACAAGACTGTCAGTTGGACCCTTCTCAACCATCTTTCCCAGATACATAACTGCTATCCGATCACATACGTGACGGGCGGTAGCCAGATCATGAGTAATGTAGAGGAACGTGACTCCTCTCTCACGGGACAGGTTTAACATCAGGTTAAGAATCTCACCTCGTATGGATACGTCAAGCATGGATACAGGTTCGTCTGCTACTATGAACTCAGGATCCAACACAAGCGCCCTGGCCACAGCGATCCTCTGTCTCTGTCCGCCTGAAAGCTCATGCGG
>JAKPFY010000151.1 GCA_029551185.1 Bacillota bacterium | reverse complement strand
TAGCTTTGCGTGAAGAAGAAGTGGTGGGATGGGATTTTATCAATCCGACGCGTGAAGATATCGTCCTTTCTAAGGCCGGCGCAAAAAGACTCGGAGTTCTGGAAGATGTTGACCGTGCTGATCCCATGACAGCAGTGGGAGACAGCCACATTCCTGTTATCGAGGATATGGTCCGGGCAATATTGGACAAAAGAGACCCTGCTGTAACTGGAGAAGAAGCGCGAAAGGCAGTCGAAATAATCCTGGCTATATATGCATCCTCTGAGCTTGGCCAAGAAGTAGAACTTCCTCTCGGAAGCTGTCAGTAACGCATCCTAAGTTACGAGACTTAGATGGGCGTGGAATGCAGGTACCCTGACTCCGCTGCATGGCGATTCATATCCTGAATGAGCCGGATGGCGTCGCGCATTGACGCAGTCACTTGCCTGGCAGCGAAGTATACTTTAGCTTGCGTATCATCTTCTGTTCGTCCTGCACGGCCTGCCATCTGAATAAGAGTCGCAGTATCGAAGATCCGTTCATAGTCTGCATAAAGCACCAGGACATCAGCGTCGGGAACAGTGATGCCTCGTTCGAGTACGCTGGTTGAGACAATAATGTCGATTGGGCCTGTCCTGAAGGCTTCTCTGTGCAGTTCCCGGTTGGGGTGGGCAGCGTGAATTGAAGCTATCCTTGGTGTCCTTGGCTGTGATGAGTCTCTTAAGGTCGTCCTACGCGAATCAGCAGGCGAATATCCGGAAACATGCAGTGAAGCAGATATTTCCGCCGAGACCAGGCGTGACAGTTCAACTGTAGGGACGAATACAAACATTTTCCTGCTTGCAGCTAATGAACGTTCTATAATGGCTAATACCTTATCCGGCAGAAGAAGCCCGCAACCTGCAATCCTTCCGGTCCCCCCATAGACCTGACCGGATTTGTCATGACCCTGGGGAGCCTCGCTTGCCGAGGTGTTTCTGTCAAGGATTCCCCGAAAAGAGCTTCCTCGGCACACTTCATCCGGCAGAGGCAGACGGGTCTGAATGATTTCGGGTTCAGGTAGCGGGCGGCCATGATGGCGCGCTGGGATCCTTACCAGGGCTATTTCTTTCCGGTCGGCCTTTCGCAGCAACTCCCGGCCCGGGGTTGCAGTCATGAATACGGTGTTGCCCCAGGGGGCAGTTGCCCGCCTGACTGCGTAATTAAGAATCGCGCTCCCGCGATAAGGGAATGCGTCGACTTCATCTAAGACGACAAGGTCGAAAGCCTGAAAAAACCTAATGGTTTGGTGGGTCGTAGCCACAACGATATCCGCGTCCCGGTAGCGTGATTTCGCTTGGCCGCGAAGCTCTAAGATACTGGCATCAGGTATGGCGGAGGCGATACGCGGGACTATTTCAGCCACGACATCGCTTCTTGGGATTGCCAACAAAACCTTGCCACCATGTCTAAGAACTTGTGCTATCGTCTGGAAGACTACTTCTGTTTTTCCTGCGCCGCACACCGCGAAGACGAGGCATTCACTGCATGTAGGGTTCTCCAGGAAATCTGTGACAAGTTGTGATGCATGTTGTTGTGCCTTAGTCAGCTCAAAGGGGAGTCTTACCTCGAAGTCTTTTTTGGAAGACGCGTTCGGAGGCTCAGTTGGCTCTTGAACGGTAAGCGGGTTTCGGAAAGCAGTCCTTGCTTTTCCGATGGCTTTATTCAGGGCAGCAGCAGCATCTATGTTGCTGATTTCATTTTTGAAAGCAGGATCGTCGTCGCCGGGAAGCTTATTCTGAGAGACAATTACATCTTGACCGGGAATTACATTTCGGAGAGAAGCTGTATTCCTAGGTGAATAGAACAGAGGGCGACAAGCCCTCGCTTGTCCCATTGATGCGCACTTAGGACAGTATAAGCATTTCTCACTTGAGCACGCGCTACATGGGGCTTGGACTACGTCCCTGTTGCCACATCGCCTGCAGGATGCAATCCCAAACCTATCAACTGCAACTGACGGGACACGTCCGATAGCGCCTTTTAAGATTAGCGTCTGAAGTATGTCATAGAGATTCCCGGTTAGATGGAGGCCACGTTCTAAGAGGGCTTGTGTGATTTCACGATCAAAAAGGATGCGGCCCTGCAATACATCTGCCAATATGTCCAGATCTTCCTCTGCCGGTAAAATCACATCACGACAATCGTGACAAGTAGCGATATTAAAGCATGCGGCAACACGTTTGAAACCCGGTGTCCTGGTCAAGGATCCCAAGAATCGGGCAAACCTGCCTTGTCTGTCGCGATAAGTCTGACGCCTGAGCTTATGGCGGTCAGCCTCGTGCACAGCCCAAGCCAAAGGCAGGGGCCCTGCAATTATGGCCAGGTGGGTGTATCCTAAGGCTGAAAGCACTTTGAGGTCTAGCAAGGGATAGTGGGAAACCCCTGTGACCTTTCGGTGGCCTGATGTGTCCTGTACATCAAACACGTCATATACGAAATAAAGCTTTTCTATCATGGCAATGTTCCCTCCATATATTACCATTCAACAGTGAGACCCGCTTGACCTTCAGGGAAGGCAAGAGACGGGGCAAAACCATTCTAAAAACCATTCCTTTGGGTGATTGGCTCAATTCCGAATTCCGGCTAGGATACGATCAGGGATTGGGATCGCGTGATTGGCAGATTGGGGTTAGGAGGGTGTAAATCGGAGCTGTCAGGGGGTGACGTAGAAACAGACAAAGGTAAAGGCAAAGAAAAAGGAGGGCAGGCGTGTGGGCAAGTATGCAGCAAATAAAGCGACTGAGCCCGGTCTGCCGGAGGATCCCATGTCCGTCCCGGCAAATATCGGACATGCTCTGGCGCTGCTTGGGAAGAAGGTGTTTGATTTCGTCTTTCCTGAAGAGGAAGGATGCGTGCTTTGCGGGAGAGTGACAGACTTAAGACATGCTGAGGAAATCTTTGCTGCATTGATTTGCCACGGCTGCCTAAGTAGGATCCCCTTTGTGCAAGCGCCTATCTGCCAGGTGTGCGGTCGTCCGCTGAGAGGACGTCGAGGTGATGTCGGTTTACCTGAACACTCGAAGGCGGGTGTAGACATATCTTTGACTCAAGATATGACACCCGACACCTCCCTGCGAATGTCTCAGCGCCAAGTGGAAGGCGTGCGGATAGACACGCCGGGAGCATCAGGCCCAACCGAGGTATCAGATAAGGTCGTTTGCAGGGATTGTGACATAGAAGGCAGGTTCTTTCTGAGGGCTCGGGCAGTCGGCACGTATGACGGAGCGCTCAAGGAGATTATTCGTGAGTTCAAGTTCTACGGAAGACGTGATCTGGCTGAAGGGCTGGGTGTCCTTATGGCGAGAGAGGCATATCGGGAGAAGTCTATGAGGACCTGTGACATCATCGTCCCGGTCCCTTTACATCCTCTTCGACTGGCTGAACGAGGCTATAATCAAGCTGAGCTTCTCGCGAAGGAAGTGGGTGCCTGTCTTGGTATCCGGGTTCAAGACAGTGTGGAGAGAACAGTCGGACCGGGTGAACAGAATAAGGTAGGGAGGCAGCTTCGCAGGGAGCTTGTCCGAGGAGCGTTTTATGTGCCGTATCCGGCAAAGGTCGCCGGAAAACGCGTGCTCTTGGTGGACGACGTGATTACTACAGGGAATACGGCAAACGAGAGTGCGCGTATCCTTCTTCGTGCCGGCGCAGCTGAGGTTTATGTGATCACAGCTGCCATCTCCCCTTTCGAACAGGAATGGCGTATGCATTAGGCGAGATCAAGGCAGACGCAGGCATCCTCCGGAGAAAACAGCGAATCAGGCGGCGCAAAAGGAAGCAAGCGTCAAGTATTGGCGCTCAAAAAGACTACTCTTGGGCTATTATGTCTTTGAATTCGTAGGTAAACTCCACCAGTCTCGGCGCCATGTAGATAGGACATACGCATCTGACTGCAAGCGCTATGGCGTCGCTGGGCCTCGAATCAACCACTGTTACCTTGCCGTCATGTTGAATATGGACTTCTGCGTAATAGACTCCTTCTTTGATTCCGGTAATAACAATTTGCTGGACCACTCCGCCCATAGCATCACAAAGCGATTTTAAGAGATCATGAGTCAAGGGGCGAGGAGGCATATCTCCGGAAAGCGGAATAGCTATGGCTTGTGCCTCAAATGGACCAATTGCTATCGGAAGAACAAACTTGTTCTCCAGATCAGCCAGGAGGACTGAGAACTCATTGTCGGGGCCTGCTGCAATACCCAGCACCTTCATGGTTAGCAGGATAATCACCCTCTTTCATCTTGGCATTCCGGATCTCACTTGTCATTGTATCACACCTTGGAGGAAGAGGTCTTCGTTCGCCTGAGTCAAGTTCTTGACCGGATCTTTTTTCTTCAAAACGGTTAGATTGATCGTTCCCTTTTTGTCGTCGATTTCATCCTATGAGTCTTATCCCGTAAGTTGCAAAGACATTCCATCGGCCAGGCAAGGACAGGTGCTCAGGAGCCGTTGCGTACGATAGAACCTGCGGTTGCAAAACTAAAGGAAATCTTTTCTTTTCGCAAGTCCGCAAGTCAATCACAAACCTCTATAAAGCTTATTCTTGAACTTTAGATGATTTCCTTTTGAAAGACAGAGAGCAAAGAAAACAGTCGAAGGGGCTGTTTATTGCCGTACGCAAAAATTACTTGAGCAACTATTCGAAGAAGTTACGTGTTGATTTGCATGAGGAGGCTTGGTATAATGAATCTGTAAACGTTTACGGTAGGAGGATGAGCGTCATTCCCACGATTAAGGATGTCGCAAGGGAGGCCGGAGTTTCATATGCCACGGTTTC
The DNA here is from genome assembly GCA_029551185.1 of Bacillota bacterium. Classification (GTDB taxonomy): domain Bacteria; phylum Bacillota; class SHA-98; order UBA4971; family UBA4971; genus UBA4971. The sequence goes on along the minus strand of JAKPFY010000151.1, from coordinate 3,899 downwards.
AAGGGCGCTGAATAATCATCCGGAAGTATCTGACGACACTAAGAAGCGGATTATAAAGATTGCTTTGGAGATGGGGTATCAACCCAATGCTATTGCCCAGGGCTTAGTGAAGAAAGAAACAAAGACTGTGGGTCTCATTATTCCTGATATCACAAACCCGTTCTTTCCCGAGGTGGCCAGGGGAATAGAAGACGCGGCTGTTGAAGCCGGGTACACCATATTCCTTTGCAATACCAACTGGAACGCGGAACGAGAAGAACGGTATCTAAACGTCCTAATGCAGAAACAGGTAGATGGATTAATCATCGGTCCTAGCTCCGAAGAGATATCACACTTGGGGAAAATCCTTGACAGCAGGATTAAGACAGTCTTTATCAGTAGAGCAATCAATCATGCAAACAGCACCTGTATCATAATAGATAATGTCCTCGGCGCAGAGCAGGCGGTAGAGTATCTGATAGAACGTGGCCACCGAAAGATTGCTTTTATCGGTGGACGGGAAGACATATCAACTAACCGGGAACGATTGCAAGGCTATACTCAGGCTTTTCGAAATAATGGACTGGAACTCGATGAATCCCTTGTGAAAACCGGTAGTTTCAAGCGTGACAGCGGGTATTTTATTATGAATCAGCTTTTGAAGTCAGATACCTGCAACCGACCGACTGCTGTTTTTGCTGCAAATGACCTATTAGCTCTCGGTGTTATCCAAGCCGTTAAGGAAAATGGGTTAAGTATTCCTCAAGATATTGCGGTTGTTGGTTTTGATGACATTGAGTTTGCTTCTTTGCCTGAGATTCAACTGACCACTGTGGCTCAACCCAAGTATGATATGGGGAAACTGGCGTTTACTACATTGATGGAGCTGATGAGGGGAGGGGGATACTCCAGCGGCAGAAAGATACTTTTAGATCCGGTCTTGGTTGTCAGAAAAACCGGTTGAAAGAGAAGAGGGGTGAGAAGCTTTGGAAGAGGTAGGTTTAGGGGTTATCGGTGCAGGAAGAATAGGGAAAATTCACGCCCGTAACTTGAAATACCTGATTCCCGGCGCCAAATTGGTGGCAATCTCGGATATTGTGGAAGAAGCTGCCTATCAGGCCGCTCGAGAACTGGACATCCCTTCTGTAGAGACTGACCATGGCAAACTGCTTGAGAGAAAAGACATAAGAGGTATAGTAATATGTTCGTCCACAGATACACATGCTGACATAATTGAAGAAGCAGCGGAAGCGGGGAAACACATTTTCTGTGAGAAACCTATTGCGCTTGAAATTCCCCGTATTGAACAAGCACTGTCTGTCGTAGAAAAAGCGGGAGTCAAATTGCAAGTCGGTTTTAACAGGCGCTTCGATCCCAGTTTCAAAAAGGCCAAACAACTGATTGAGAGCGGAGAAATAGGTGTTCCGTATGTAATCCGCATCACAAGCAGGGATCCTGCTCCGCCGCCTATCGCTTATGTAAAAAGTTCCGGGGGCTTGTTCCTGGACATGATGATTCATGACTTTGACATGGCCCGTTTTTTGATTGGGGATGAAATCTCCGAGCTAATGGCGGTTGGCGACTGTCTCATAGACCCTGCAATAGGCGAGGCAGGCGATATTGATACCGCCATCGTCACCTTAAAGTTCAAAAACGGGGTTATGGGGGCTATCGATAATAGTCGAAAGACGGCATACGGGTATGATCAAAGAATCGAAGTCCATGGATCAAAAGGGACAATAACCGTAGGCAACAAAACACCTACAGAGGTTATCCTTCATAATGAATCCGGCATCCAAGGAGATGTCTTGCTCAATTTCTTCATCGAGCGATATCAAGATTCGTACCTGGCAGAGATGGAAGAGTTCGTAAACTGCATCATGAATGATGAGGAACCGTCGGTAGGAGGGTTTGACGGATTGATTTCTGTCCGGATGGGATACGCTGCTCTTGAGTCACTTCAAACAAAGAGGTTCGTCACTTTTGAGAATGATTAATCAGATTGTTTAAAGTAAAGAACTGTTTTCAAAGGAAGAAAGAATTACTTTACATGCGAAATCTTATACTTACGATTTAAAACGTTTACGGAACCTGTGAAAATCCTGGCAAGTTCCTATTGGTCCGGATTCGGACACAAGTAGACTCAAATCAGATACAAGGAGATGAGATGCGTGGGCAAGATGAGAGGGGTAACATTACTGGCGGACTGGGATCCAAAACCCGAGTTTAAGCTTGGTTCCAAAGACATCGACAAGAAGCAAACCTATTCAGGAAGCAAGGTCTGGCGAAACCCGAGAATTGAAATTCTGGATCATGAGATACCGGAGCCCGGCCGTGAAGAAGTGCTAATCGAGGTAAAGGCTTGTGGGATTTGCGGCAGCGATGTACACATGGCCCAGGCTGACGACGATGGCTACATATTTTATCCGGGTTTGACGGGTTTCCCTGCGATTTTAGGTCATGAATTCTCCGGCGTTGTGGTGAAAGCGGGACCCGGTGCGATCAGCAAGAGAACAAATAAGCCTTTTGAGCCAGGAGAGGCTGTTACAGCAGAGGAGATGCTATGGTGCGGACAGTGCAAACCTTGTGCTGACGGCTATCCGAACCATTGCGAACAACTTGATGAGCTTGGGTTTAATATTCACGGGGCATTCACCAAATACGTAGTGGTCCCTTCACGTGTAGTCTGGAGTCTGGAACCCTTAAGGAAACGTTACTCAGGTGATGAACTGTTCCTGGCAGGCAGCTTAGTGGAACCGACGTCTGTTGCCTACAATGCTGTGGTTGAGCGCGGCGGCGGAATTCGTCCCGGGGATAACGTAGTTATTTGCGGGGGAGGCCCGATAGGGGTGGCAGCCTGCGCTATTATGAAACGAATGGGCGCTGCTCGGGTCATCCTTTCCGAGCCAATGACAGAGCGAGCGGAGTTAGGCAAGAAACTCGGCGCGGACTACACAATTGATCCCACGAAGGAGAACTTCGCAGAAAGAGTCCTGGAGCTGACTGACGGTATGGGCGCCAGCTTGTATCTTGAAGCCACAGGACTGCCTACAGTAGTCTATCCCGGAATCGAAGAGGTCATTTGGGAAGGCCGCACGCTTAACAGTACAGTGGTGGTAGTCGCCAGGGCTGACGCTAAGATGCCGGTGACCGGCGAGGTCCTGCAAGTAAGGAGAGCTCAAATCGTGGGCGCGCAGGGACACTCCGGACATGGGACTTTCCCCAGAGTCATTGAGTCAATGGCTGACGGCATGGATATGACCCCCATGATTACCAAGAAGATTACATTGGATGAGGTTCCTGAGAATATCATTGCCCTGCGCACCAATCGTACTGATTGCAAGATTTCTTGTGTCATGTAATAGAAAGACCTTGCAACAGTCGGCACATGTGCCGGGTAGAGGCGTTTAGATAATCCGGAAATGGATGGCAAAAGGGTCGGATGGCCTCCCTCATAATAAGCGGTCCTTATTTGAGCAGACTCTTTTGCCGTCCTCTTGAAATGTCAAAGGGGGAAACCATAGATGGCAGAGAAGGACAAGATTTGGTTGACTACTGAGTGTCCTGCCATAGTATTTGAGGATAACACTGTCGGCAGGTTGAAGAAGAAGATTTGGGACGCGTCTGAGGAAGAGATCGAGGAAATCTTGGCGAAATATGAAATCCCGTCTGAGCCGGAACTGGGAAAACCCGGTACATATATTCAGAATACCGTCCGCAATGAATTGATACAAAATCGTAGGAAGAACGATGTAGTGTTAATTCCTGTAGGTTGTACCGAAAATCACGGTATTCACACAGTAAGCGGCCTTGACACTTTTATGGTGACTCAGATTTGCGAAGGAGTGCGCAGATACACAGCGAAGCAAGGACGACCTGTAAACCTTGCATTTCCTCCGCTGAATTACGGCGGACACCCG
>JAKPFY010000150.1 GCA_029551185.1 Bacillota bacterium | reverse complement strand
GTAGAAACGCCTGAACCCATCATGATCAGGTCTATACGAGAGTGCCGGAACTTATCCTCCAAATGTTTCCTCTAAGTTTATTCCATATTGGTTTTGGGAATCCTTCTTTGGACAATCGAGTTTAGCAAGTCTGGAAGACTTAGGCGTAGCCGGTAATGCCTGTGACCCAGTTCCAGATCTCATCAGCTATCCTTACCGCTTCTTCATACTCTTCGCGAGTCACCGGTTCCCAATCCCCCGGATAACGAGTGGTGACAGCGTACTCATTAAGGATCACCGCCTCTGTGACCTCAGGCGGAACAGTGACCTTGCCGCTTTCCCTGATGAGGTTGAGCAGATGTCCGATGGAATGGGTCCTCGGCGCGTTCCGACCAAGATATATCAAAAGCCCTTTCAGACACTTTTCAGCTGCTTGTTGAGCATCAAAACAGAGATCCTCATACAAAACGTCATCGCACTGTCTCCCCTGTTTCGCTCTGACAAGATTGCTTCTTGCCCTTCGAATCCACATCTCCCACGGATTATCTTTCATAAAGGACACGACCTTTCAATGCTTCGGCGTAAACAAGTCCAGGCGTATCGCTGTACCGAGCCAGTCTCTCCGGCGTCTCCAACACTATATCTATAGCAACGGGAACCCCGGATAATGCTCGATAGATTTCTTGAGTGAGTCTTCTTCTGTGATATATGCCTTCTTTTATCACGAGGATGTCGTAGTCGCTGTCTTCAGGCCATCCTTTACGGCTCCTCGAACCGAAAAGGATGATTTTGTCGGGATCTGCAGTCTCCACGATTATCCTGACTATCGTCTTTAAAGTCTCTTCCACAAAGCGCGCCTCCTTTTCTCCGTTCGGCCCCTACCGACGGCAAAAGAATTGTACCCCCCGGAGCAAAGGGACTATACAGAGATTACCTTCTGCGTCAGGCGGAAGACTCCTGCTCCACAGAGATTTCATTACAGCGGCGACGCGGTTCGCAGAGCTCCGCGGCATGGACCGGCTTGAGTCTTCCTGTTTTATACTGTACCATTATAGTCAGAGTCATATAGTAACAAGCAGTAAGCCGGATGTAAAAAGATAAGATGACATTGACAAAAAAAGACTGAATATCAGCATGAAGGTGAGTATACGAACATGGTCATTGTAGGAATAGATGTTGGCGGAACTAATACCGATGCTGCGCTCATTTCTGAAGGAAGGATCCTTGCCACAGCAAAAGTGCCTACTTGCCATGATCAACTACTGGAAAGCACAACCTTGGCATTTGAGAAGCTCCTCAATGCATATGACCGCCCTGACCTGTCAGACCCAATTGAACTGCACCTCAGCACAACCTTATCCACAAATGCAATCATCGAAGGACAAGGTGACCCTACAGCCGTCCTGGCTGCTCCCGGACCCGGGATGAACGTCGCCGAGTTAAACCCGGGATTTCCAATCTATGTGCTGTCAGGCTCAATGGACCATAGAGGCCGTGAAGTCGCCCCTATCAACCAAGAAGAAGTCCTGGACGCTGTTAGTCAGGCGGAGGCCGGCGGTGCAACCGCCTTGGCTGTCGTGGGCAAGTTCTCACACAGAAACCCCGGGCATGAGCTGGAAATCGAAAAGCTTATCCTAAAGAGGGCTTCCAAAACCGGCCGCATCACACTTGGACACAGGCTGTCAGGGCGTCCCAACTTCCCGCGCCGCATGGCCACTTCATATCTTAATGCAAGCATAGCCCGGCATCAGGCTGTTTTCGTGGACATGATCCGAAAGTTTATGGTTCGCGACAGGAGCGTCGGCCGGGTATTCCTGTTGAAAGCCGACGGCGGCACTATGCAGCTGGAGGATTCCCTGATCCGTCCTGTTGAAACCATTCTTTCAGGACCGGCAGCAAGTATCATGGGTGCGGAAGCCTTATCAGCCTATCCTGATTCAAATACGGTAATCTTGGATATCGGGGGTACAACCACCGATATCTCCGTGCAAATCAAAGGGGATACAGTCTTCCAGCGGCAAGGCGCTGAAATCGCAGGGTACAAGACTCTTGTGCCCGCCCTTTTCTCCAGATCAATAGGTCTCGGGGGCGACTCGGAAATTAAAGTCGTCCGTCGTTTGGAATCAAACAAGGAGACAGACGCAAGCCTCTCCGGTAATAATACCCTTGATCTTGATATAGAGCTGGAGATAGGCCCGAGGCGTGCGGGAACCCCTGCTGCCTTCGGCGGTGACTGTATTACCCCAACTGACGCGGCAGTAGCTTTAGGATTAGCGAAGGTCGGCAGCGCTTCGCAGGCCACAAGGGCTTTGGCTGATTTCGCCGAGATTTACGGCATAGGCGCAAAAGAGCTGGCCACAAAGATCATAGATACTTTTATCAAGCAGCTTGTGGTGGCAATTGAAGAGACCTATGAGTATCTTGAATCACGACCTGTCTATACCGTCTCAGAAATACTGACGCCTCCTGATATTCGTCCTCAGGCGCTGATAGGACTCGGCGCCCCTGCAGGAGTCTTTATCCCTCCTATCGCGGAAAGCTTAGGACTTAAGTACCAAGTCCTTCCCTGTTATGAAAGCGCAAACGCTATAGGAGCTGCAGCAAGCCGTCCGACAGCTCAGATTACTCTACACGCGGATACGGCTTTAGGTGTTATGACCGTGCCGGAAGCGGACTATGTAGGCAAAATTGAAAGGCCTGTCCTCTTTGGAATCAATCAGGCCAGAAGAGAAGCTATGGCATGGGCAACCAAGTTCGGGAAGAAGCTGGGCCTTGATGAGGCTGATAACATCCAGATAGTGGAGGAAGAAAGCTTTAATATGGTGCGAGGATTCCATACCGTAGGACGCACGTTTATGATTCGTGCCCAGGTCAGACCGGGGGTTAGGAGGATATGTTCTTCGCCGGATTAATCCTTCCCGGTTATCGTGGTTCTCATAATCTTAAACACCCGGACTCGTCCGGGACAGCGGAGGTCATAGTTAAGTGCAAACAAGTAAACACAAGGTAGGACTTATCTTCTTTCCCGCTTTTGACTGGGCAATCACCCCGGATCACCCGGAACGGGAAGAACGGCTCCTCTATACAAGGGATCAGATTATGGAAGAAGGCCTGTTGGATGTTGCAGGTATCGAAGAGTACAGGCCTGAAATCGCAGAGGATTCCCACATAAATCGTATACACGTGTGTGTCCCTGATGCATCCGGAGTCATTACCGAATCTCACAGGATCGCAGCAGGCGGGACAATGGTCGCAGCTGATCTTGTCCTCACAGGTAAAGTTGACCGAGCGTTCGCGCTCCTCCGTCCGCCCGGTCACCATGCAATGAGAATAGTCCACGGGTCACGGGGATTCTGCTTAGTAAACAATGAAGCAATAATGGTGGAACACATTCGTCATACTTACGGACCGGACATACGCATTGCCATAGTGGATACTGATGCGCACCATGCCGACGGCACACAGGATATCTTCTACAATGACCCGGGTGTGCTCCACATCTCGCTCCATCAAGACGGACGGACCCTTTATCCGGGGACAGGCTTCGTCGAGGAGCGAGGCGGGCCTGCATCTTACGGAATGACCGTAAACGTGCCCCTTCCTCCGGGGACAGGAGATGACGGGATTTTATACGTCCTGGAAAACCTTGTCCTCCCTATACTTGAAGACTACGAGCCTGATATCGTAATAAACGCGGCAGGCCAGGACAATCACTACACTGACCCTCTTACAAACATGAACTTCACAGCCGGAGGGTATGCCCGTCTTACTGAGCTCCTTGCCCCCGACATCGTAGTGCTGGAGGGAGGCTATTCTATTGAAGGCGCCCTTCCGTATATCAATGCCGGTATTTTGTTGGCCCTGGCAGGCCTGGATTATAGCGCAGTCAAAGAGCCTGACCGGTCAGCGCGGGTGACTCCGCAATCTGACAGAGTAACACAAAATATCAGGGGACTGGTGGATACCTTAAGGAAAATGTGGAACACGCGAAAAAACATTGACCCGGACAGGGTTTTCGGCCCCGGACCGGTTTATGAGAGAGAACGCAGAATCTATTATGACACTGACGGCATCTCTGAACAGCAATTTGAGCGCATCGCAAGGTGCGAATCGTGCAGCGGCTGGCGGCTTGTAGTCTCAGGTGCTGTCCATGATATTGGAAAAGTCTCACGTATAGCTGCAATAATTATCCCGTGGCATGCTTGCCGTACCTGCAGAAGCGCAGCGGAAGCGGAATTTGAAAACGCGTGCAAAGAACCTCAACTGGACCACGTATACCTGCAAGATACCGAACGAGACAGGTTCCTTACAACTTCTACTTAACGCATTCCTTAACGAAGCTTATGATCTCCTCAAGAAAACCCGGCGCCAGGGGTAGTGTGGGATTGCCATAGGTCGCCAGATTCTCCCCATAGTCAATAGGCGCTTCTTTTAGGACATGATTCATGCCGTCTATAATCTTGAGTTTCGCGTCAGGCTTCGCTTTTGCCAGCAACTTCGCATCCTCACAAGACACCTGCAAGTCAGTTGTACCCTGCAAAATCAGCACAGGAACATCCAGGTTCCCTATTTCAGCTGCCGGGTCATACTCAAACCATGAAATTAAATACGGTTGCACGCTGGGTCTGAAGAGCGGCATGAGTTCAAGGCTTACGTTTGCCACTTCATTTCCCTTTTTCAATTCCTCCATTATCCCATGGCTTTCGTCTCGAATCTCTTTCGCTTCATTTGCCAGCTGTTCTGTTATTAACTCGTATGCAGGTTTGCCTGCGCCTGCCACTGAGATAACTCCTGACAATCCGGAGGAGACCTTGTTAGCAGCAGCTATGCCGATTAAAGACCCTTCGCTATGGCCGAGAACCACCACTCCGGAGAAGCGAGGATCGGCTTTCAAGCGTTCGATCCATGCAACTGCATCGTCCACATAATGATCAAAACGTAAGTCGGCTTCACTTTTCCCAAACATAGCGCCTGTGCTTTCGCCAATTCCTCTCTTATCATAGCGCACTGAGGCAATGCCGTTTTCTGCAAGGCCTTGAGCGATCATCTTCAGACTATCATTCTTGCCAGGCACTAGAGGAGAGTTGCCGTCACGATCAGTCGGCCCTGAGCCTGCAATTATCAGCACAACAGGACACATTTCCGGAGCTTCCGGGAGCTGAAGCGTTCCATGGATCTTGCCTGTGGAGGTCTCAAGAAGAACATCTTCTGACTTCCCAATAGATGATATCTTTGGATCATCAGCCGTCGTACCGGTTGCCTCCGAAACCGTTCTCTTTATGCTGAAGCTCCCCTTCACCCCGCTTTGCAGAAAATCGCCGGAAATCTCATCCCCTGCCAGAACGCCGTCAAAATCAGCTCTCGCATTAGGCACAGGCAGTTCAAAGTGTATGTTAGGCGATTCAAGCTTGATATTAGCAAGAGGCAACCCTAAAGCTCCTTGCTGAGGAATATCGATCGTCCCTGACAACGTCCCGTCGCAAACCGCAAAATCCACCCTTATAATAAGCTCTTGCCCCATTACGTTTATGGCGCCTTCCCAATGACCTTCCATCTCATGCAGGCTCGCATCCTTTGCCTCTATGCATCTATCTACCGCACATGCGCTTAACAACATAATAAAAGCGAGCACGACTGCTAAAGCAACGAAAGCAACCCGACCGGCCACCGGTTCTCTGAACGATGTTCTTTCCATCTGTACCGCCCCCCTTCTTAAAAATGACTCCTTAAGAAAACTCCTGCGTGCACGTATATCTTGTCCACACTTCAGAGCAACTTTTTAATACCGATGAATGTCTGTGCCATAATCACCTGTGTCAGCCTTTACGGGTAGTCTCAACCCGGCAATTTCGCCAACTTATGTTGGGAAGGTAAGCGCCGGGATCCAGAACAACAGAATTGACGTAATGGTTTGTGACAACATGAAGCACCTGGTTCCTGCCTGTTATTATCACTTGTTCCAAGGTCTCGACTCCATCTCCTAAAAGGAGGATATCAGCTTTCACAGGGCCGTAAGCGTCGCCTTTGTTAACTAAAGAGAATTTGGTCACAAACCTGTCGTCTGATTTCCTGGAGCAAACTGCAGGCTGGATTTCATAAGCAAAACAAGAAGTGTTACCCAACCACCGTTTCATAAAACCGTCTACGTCCATGCCTGATGCCCGCTCTGCCACTCTGACAAAATCTCTGAGCCCGGAAGGTTTTGCCCGATGAATAGACAGGTGTCGACGAAGGATCTCAAAGAACATATCCTCACCCAACGTATAACCGAGCAACCGAAGGGCAAGGGCGGTTCTGATGCATACCGGCCTAGGAGCGTACGGCGCCCTGCTCTTCGCCCAGAGAAGAACGCTCTCAGCAGCTCCGGGCCCCAGCTTGGCGTCAGCTTCCCACCTGTCGATTT
>JAKPFY010000099.1 GCA_029551185.1 Bacillota bacterium | reverse complement strand
ACGACTGTCACCGTTGGAATAAGGGCGTTTCGTAGGGCATGCCTGACCACGACAACCATCTCAGGCACGCCTTTAGCCTTGGCGAACAGGACATAATCTGTCTTCAGCGCTTCCAGCATACTGGATCTTGTAACTCTGGCGACTACAGCCGCTACCCCGGCTCCTAAGGTAATTGCCGGGAGGGCAAGATGTCTCAAAGCGTCTTTGAGCGCTTGAGTGTCTCCGGTAATTACGGCATCCAGTGTCAGGAGACCGGTTATAGCGGCAGGTTCCATGCCATAGGTGATCCTGCCTGATGTAGGAAGCCAGCCGAGCCTGAGCGAAAATACAATGATCCCGATTATCCCCAGCCAGAAAGCAGGCATTGATATCCCCAAAAAAGATACAGTCATCCCAACACGATCAACAAGAGAGTTCTGACGTCGCGCGGAGGCGATTCCCAGGGGAATACCTACTATAAGTGCAAACAGCAACGAAAACAATGCCAACTCAATAGTGGCAGGAACTGCTTCAAGAATCACTTCTTTCACAGGACGGGCCCTTTGAATCGAGTACCCCATATCTCCTTGAACAAGCCTTCCGAGATACCTCGCAAGCTGCACCGGAAGTGGCTTATCGAGATCAAACTGCGCCCTTAGGAAGTCCATCTCCTCGAGAGTCACTCCACCTGCTTCGCCCATCATGATATCCACCGGATCCCCTGGAATCATCCGCATGAAAAGAAACGTAAATATCACAACCCCAAGCATTATCGGGACTGCAGCGAGTATACGTTCTATTACCTGTACCTGTGTGCGTGTCATTCTAACCTCCGGTATCTACATTTCGGGCAGCTGCTATTTGACAAAGTAGCCTGCTTCGCCAAGCAAAGCCTTGGCTTTGTCAGGATTGTACGGATACGGCTTAAGGTCTGGATCAAATCCGAATCCGCCGGGCAAGAACGCAGAAGCCAACCTGACGCCGTTCCCGCCATAGATGGACGTAAGAATTGCATTCCAGTCAACTGCATAATTCATGGCCTGACGCACCCTGACATCGTCAAAAGGCGGCTTTTTGCAGTTCATCTCCACACAATATACGCGGGTCCCGTCCACACTTTTCACTTGGATATTTTTGTCCGCACTAAGAGTTCTTGCAAGATCCGGCGGTACTTGCTGAATAATGTGGACTTCGCCTGCTTTTAGAGCAGCTACTCTTACTGTCGCCTCAGGCATCATCCGAAAGATAGCCCGTTTTACAGGGGCAACACTTACCGGGGGAATCTCCTGCGAACCGCCGTAATATCCATCAAACCTCTCTATGACTATCTGATCATCCAGCCGTCCTTCTTTGAACTTAAAAGGGCCTGCGCCAATCGGTTTCGCTGCAAATTCATTATCCCCGACCTTCTTAATGTAGTCCTTAGGCACAATCTGAAAATGGACAAGCGCTTGAGGAAATATAGGGAATGGGTTGGCAAGAGTAAACTTCACTGTGTATTGATCTATCTTCTCAACAGAGTCCAGCGGACCGAGAAGTCCCTTCCGCGGTGATGATTGACCTGCAATCGCCCCTTCCTCGAGGATCCTCTCGAATGTGAACACGACATCATCTGCGTCAAGGGTTTCGCCATTGTGAAACTTTACGTCTTTCCGAATCTTGAAGACATAGACATTGTCAGACGGAACAGTCCATGACTCAGCTATCTCAGGCACTACCTTCCCATCCCAAGTCCGAGTGACAAGGCCGTCAAACATGTTACGAAGGACGGTTTCGGTGGATCTGTCCCGATACATGGCAGGGTCGAGGGTTATGATCTTGTCTGCTTTCATTCCTACAACGATGGTGTCACCTCGAGTAAGCCCTACGTCATGGAGATTCATTCGGGAATCCATGGAAGGCTGCCAGTTTGTGACTTCTGCTCTCGCAGCTTCGGTCTCTTTGAGCGCGTACCCGAAAATCCAAGGCGCGTCCTGGAAAATGATCCTCTGTGCCTCAAAGTAAGCTTTCTTGCGCTCATTCTGATCCGCGGTCATCTGAACTTGCTTAAGAAGTTCGTCGAGTTCTCTGTTGCTGTACCCTGAGTAGTTACCTCTGTCGCCTGTGCTGAGTTTAGGTATTACGAGGTCAAAGGGATCGAAGTACGCGCTACCCCAATCAGTAAGGTACATTTGCCTCTCTCCTGCAAGGAGTCGCTCTTTCAGAGCGTTCCACTCCCATACGCGCACTTCCGCCTCAACCCCGACAGCACGGAGATATGTAGCAATGATTTCCGCCTCATCTGCACGGTCTGACACAGAATCAACGATTATCGAAAGAGTCTTGCCTGCCGCCTGGGCAGGGTATTCAGTGACCGCTCCAACAGAAACCAGGAGAACGGCAAGCACAACCAAGGCTGCCAGGCATGGCAGTATGCCAAAACCTCTTTGCGCTCTCATATCTTTGGCCTCCTTACTCTGCCTTCTCTGTTCTTGAAACTCTCATGCGACTTGACTTCTACTACCTATTCTTCCCATCCAAACGGAATTTCAAGTCTTTCATGCGGACACCTGGTGCAAACCTCCGGCGCAACCGTCTCATGTGGATGTCTCTTGTGGGAGTCCCATGTGAATACCTTGCGTGAATTCTTCGCGAAAATGGCTTCGTGCAAGTCCTTTGTATAAGAATCCCATGAAGTTTCCTGTGAATGATCCATGTGAACACCTGGTAGAGCCTGGTGCAAATGCTTCATGTGAACCTCCTATGTAAACGCCTGATCACGTTTTGTATGGATGTTCCACGTAAAAACTTCACGTGAACACCTTATAATATTTCGTATAGACACAAATTAGCTGAATTTACCAGGGGATCTGCCTCATATAGAACAGTATTGCAAAGGTGCTGTCAGCATTTCCTTATTTAGCGTAAACCAGGGGATGCTGAACAATCGCGAGACAAAAGAACCCAAGGGGCCTCCTTGGGTAAGGTTCGACGCCCCCCTCTCGACGCTTACGAGGTTAGCTGACGGACTCGGGCTGAAGGAGCTAGCCCTACCTGCCTTGCGAGCAGGATTCGCCCCCATACTGGAACTTCGGTTCCCCCGCTCTTCCTTACGGAAGATTCAGCGGCTGCGTTTATCTCCTAAACAAAGCGCAGCATGAATGACGCGTATATTTGATTCTTAGTACACACTACCATTATTATATTACTTGTGGGGATTATATGTGTCAATGGATATTTTTGTCACTTGGCTTCCTATTAAGCCAAAGCGCTATAATCAAGTGCTATAATGATTATTGACATAGTAATCATTAAAGATCAGCAGGAGAAGCAATCTCAACCCCAAACTACCGAACGTAGTAAACTCAAGGTGATAGGAGGTTTAAGGCATAATGCCCACAACGGCAAATCACCAAGAAGCATCTATGCATGATAAGCCCATTGTGGCTACGGAAAACCTCAAAAAGCACTTTGTAATTGAAGAGAGCCTGCTTACTAAATACCTTGCAGGCGCGAAAGATCGTGTTGTCAGGGCAGTGGACGGGGTAAGCATTGAGATACTCCCAGGAGAAACCCTTGGCCTGGTGGGGGAATCAGGATGCGGGAAGAGCACTCTTGGCAGGGCGCTTGTAGGACTCTATGAGCCTACTGAAGGGAGCGTCCTATTCCAGGGCAAGCCTCTCCGGGGTCAAGGATCTATACCTAAGACCGCTTTGAGACGCCAGGCGCAGATAATATTCCAGAATCCGTATAGCTCCCTGAATCCCAGGCACACAGTGCGTCAGATCATTGGTGTGGCCTTGGCAGCAAGAGGTGTGCAACCTCAGGACAGAGAAGCGGAAACCATTGATTTGCTCAGGCGTGTAGGGTTAAGCGAAGACCATATAGATAGATACCCTCACCAGTTCAGTGGCGGGCAGCGTCAGCGTATCGGCGTCGCCCGAGCCCTTGCCACAAATCCCAAGTT
>JAKPFY010000122.1 GCA_029551185.1 Bacillota bacterium | reverse complement strand
TGCTCCCGGTCTTGCATTTGCTTTGTCTGCGCTGTTTAATCCTATGTTCACTGAGGAAGTTGCTCAAGTATTGGGATTTATAGCAGGGGTAGGGGTCGGATACACATTGGAGGCGGAATACGTAAAGTACAATGTCCGTGCAGGCTTACTGACGCAAGTCATAAAGATAGCCCTAGGCTTGGCCGGGATGATGGGTGTCAGGTACGGCCTCAAAGCAATTTTCCCGGGTACTGCATTCTGGAACATGCTGCGCTATGCCATGGTAGCCGTGTGGGCAACATTAGGGGCGCCTTTTGTGTTTAAACACTTATTCAAGACTGAATCGTCCACGCCGGGATCCTAAAAGCCAGGTCCCGGATTAGATCCTAAGGTCGTCAGTATAGTTGCGAGGACGGGTGTTACAACACCTTGCTCAAGAAAGCCTGAGTCCTTGGGTTTTGGGGTCTTTCGAGGACCTGCTGAGGCGGGCCTTCCTCCAAGATTAAGCCTTCGTCCATGAAAAGGATTCTGTCGCCCACTTCGCGCGCAAAGCCCATTTCGTGAGTGACCACGACCATAGTCATGCCTTCTTCAGCCAAGTTACGAATGACGTCCAGCACTTCGCCGATCATCTCCGGATCCAGGGCTGATGTGGCCTCGTCAAACAACATAGCCGTAGGTTTCATGGCAAGGGCCCGGGCGATGGCAACACGCTGCTGCTGGCCGCCGGACAGCTCAGACGGGTAAGCATTCTCTTTCTCGGCAATTCCTACTTTTTTCAGGAGATCCCTGGCGGTCTGCCTTGCCTCATCTATCGAGACGCCGCGCACCTTCGTAGGCCCAAGGGTGATGTTATCTATTACAGACATATGGGGAAAAAGGTTGAATCTCTGAAACACCATGCCCATCTCACGCCGCACCTCATTCACGTTAATATGCGGGTCGGTGATACACTGTCCGCGGAAGAACACTTGACCTGCGGTGGGTTTCTCAAGCAAGTTAAGGCAGCGTAAGAACGTGCTTTTCCCGGATCCGGACGGCCCGATAATTACGACTACTTCGTGGGGATTGACAGTCACATCAATCCCGCGTAGCACATGATTGTTTCCGAAATACTTTTCCAGTCCGCAAGTCCTAATCAACTATCTTCAACCTCTTTTCAGACCAGGCTACCAGCCTGGATATTGCTAACGTCATTGTCAGATAAATAAGGGCTACAACCATATAGACTTCAAAAGGCCTGAATGTCCTTGTGATCACTACCTGCCCTTTGCGGAGAAGCTCCTCCAAGGCTATGACTGATACCAACGATGAATCCTTCAGCATTGCGATGAATTCATTCCCCAGGGGAGGTATGATTCGCCGAAATGCCTGTGGAAAGATAATATACCGCATAGATTGAGAATAAGTCAACCCAAGGGATCTGGCTGCCTCTATTTGCCCTCTGTCTATCGACTGTATGCCTGCTCTTACAATCTCTGCTATGTACGCTCCGCTATTGATGCCCATGGCTGCGATGGCAGCAAGAAAAGGAGGGATGGGACGGCCTATGAGCGAAGGCAGACCGAAATAGACGAGAAATAACTGTACCAGTAGGGGTGTGCCTCTGATAAAATCCACATAAATACCGGTTATGATACGTACTATACGGTTACCGCCGACCCTGCCGATCCCGGCGAAGGATCCTATGACAAGACCTATCGCTACTGCGATGATCGCCAGCTCAACAGTAAGGCGAGTGCCCAAGAGCAGTGCCGGCATGATGCCTGGGATTATCGAAAAATCAAGCGTCACATTAATTCCTCCATCGTCCTGCATTGCATGAAGACCGGTCACGGCGGTCTGAGGCCGTCGTGACCGGCCATTAATGGATCAATTTCCATATACGTACACGCAGCAGGCGGGTTAGTTCCCTCCGAACCAATCGGTGTATATCTTGTCGTATTCCCCGGAAGCCTTGATAGAGGCCAGTGCACGATTGATTTTTTTGATGAGTTCAGTGTTGTCCTTGCGGATGGCAATACCGTAGTATTCCATGGTGAACGGCTCGCCAAACTTGATGTCCTTGAACTCCTTGGCAATCTCAGCTGCGACTGCCAGGTCTATTATGCATGCCGGAACGCTCGCGTTTCGAACTTCTTGGATCGCGTCAGGCGCCAGATTAAAGCGCTTAACTGTTGCGCCTTGGATTTCGGATGCTGCAAGGTCTCCGGTAGTGCCAATCTGTACGGAAATCTTCTTACCTACGAGATCTTCCACAGTCTGGATGGAAGAGTCATTAGCCCGAGTCACTATGACCTGACCTGCGGAAAAGTATGGGTCTGAGAATGCCACTGCTTTCAAACGCTCGTCGGTAATGGTCATAGCTGACATGATGCAATCGTAGTTGCCGGTTAGAAGACCCGGGATGAGACCGTCCCATGCGGTGTTTATAATCTGTACTTCCATGTCAGCGGCAGCCCCGATAGCGCGGATCAAGTCAATGTCAAATCCTAAGTAAGCCCCGGTCTTCTCATCCTGAAACTCAAAAGGCGGGAAATCAGCGCTTGTCCCAACTTTTAGAACAGGCTTCGCTCCGAGGACGGTAGTAGAGCCTATAATAAGAACAAGTGCGACGCACAACACAAACATAGGAAATAATCTTTTCATTGCCTATAGCTCCCTTCGCATATTATTACAAGATTTATGCATAATTATACTGCAGCGCAGAGACCGCTGTCAAGTTTATGCTGCCTTTGCATTTCTCAATAGGTGTGATATTTTTGGCCGCTGGTTCGAACACCTTGGATCCAAGCCTCTTTCCGTAGCGGTTATACGCCAGGATATATAGGACGAACGTCACAACCATCACCTAGAGAGAATTCACTTAGTTCACCTCCGAATCATACTTGTGAAGCGGTTGATTGCTTCGCTATACTAACCTATTCCTTCGGTACATATTAGAGAATTCCTCCTAATATGATAATTGACACTAATGTGAATCTATGCGCATAAAAGTAAGAAAAACGGCTAATTACTCAATACCGGAGAGCCAACGGATAGGTGGATGATGATGATAGAGTCCGGCTTGTTCTTGCACGCGCGGGAGACTCTGGTTCAGGACAAATAAATGAGTTCCTGCAAGGTCTGTCTCGTAGGAGGCGATCCTCATAAGATCGCATGACAGAAGCAGCACGTTCCACCTTGAAACGATATCTTCCGTCTTTTCCTTCTATAGCCATGAGCGCAGTCTGTGAAATCATATAAATAAACACAAATAACTTGTTATTGCTTATTATGACTTGTGTTTAGTTGATATATGTGATACGTTAGGTGTGGAAGGAGGGTGCCGTCATGAGTGAACCCAGGCTCATAACCGCCCAGGAGCTTGCTGACATGCTTAAGCTGTCTGTAGAGACCATATGGCGCTACACCCGCAACTCCAAGATCCCTTATGTGCAACTGTCCAACAGGCAGTACCGTTATGATCCTGAAAAGGTCTTGCGTCATCTCGGCATGGATCAAATGGAGGAATCTGCGGTCGTGGTACAGGAAGCCAGGCCTGAGTATATGACAGACAAAGTGTACACCTATGAGGATTACCTTCGGCTGCCGGATGAAGAAGGCTACCATTATGAGATCCTCAACGGCATGCTTGTTAAGGAACCGGCGCCATACGTCCATCACCAGCGGGTATCCAGGCGCTTGCAGCGTTTTCTGGAAGATTACTTTGCCCTTAAAGACCCTGCGGGGGAGGTGTTCAATGCGCCAATCGACGTAACCCTGTCGGATACTAACGTAATCCAGCCTGACCTGGTTTATATCCCCGGCGAGAATAGTAAAATTGTGGAGGAAGCGCGGATAAACGGCATCCCGTATTTGGTTGTGGAGATCCTTTCCAAGTGGACTCGATCTAAGGATCGTCTAAGAAAGAGGAACATTTATGAGCGAATGGGTGTACCACATTACTGGATAGTGGATCCCTATGACGAAACAATTGAGGCATACACCTTGCAGAAGAGTTTCTATGTCTTGCGAAGCTCCGGCCTTGATGTAGGTGAATTCACACATCCTGACTTTCCCGGTTTCTCGGTGGATCTTGCAGCGCTGTGGAGACGACCGGAGTAGATTGCTCCCTGCAGCTCTTAGGATGACTGCCTGGCCGAGGCTGATGTTACTGGTTAACCTACCTATGAGGGAAGGCGAGGAAAAATTCCCTGTATAGATAGAGAAGCGATAATTGCCATATGCCATAATAGCACGGCATAATTTCTGAAGAGTTGTGAGGTTTCTGTTGGACTACCCAACACGGGTTCCGTTGGCGACCGGAGCGTCAAGGGATAGAAGCACCACATCACCTTTCTCCGGCAACCCGCCAAGGACTAATACTTCTGATGAAAATCCCGCAATTCGGCGGGGCGGCATGTTTACAACCGCGACTACTTGTCTGCCCACCAGGATATCGGGGCTGTAGCGCTTTGTGATTTGAGCGCTTGAGCATTTCAGACCCAGATCTCCAAAGTCTATCATAAGTTTAAGCGCCGGCACACGCGCCTCAGGAAATAGCGCAGCTTCAACAACCGTGCCTATCCTGATATCCAGCTTCAGGAAGTCGTCGAATGTCGCCATTGCCATCACTCCTTGTATATGATGTCTTTAGAAGACGAGAGAAGCCTAACTTACCCTTATAGGGAGTTATGGCATCTAAGATCATAATACCACACAATGACAGACTGCGGGGTCATTACCTCCGGCGGGACGACATAGAACTCGAGACTTCGAGTAGGAATTTTTAGGATATTGGCGAACTCTACTAAGTGTAAAAGCATTTACCGAGATCACCGGAACCGGTAAATGCACGTTCTTTGTTCCTTACAAGAGAGGAGGAGATGTCGATCAAGTCCATAAGTGTGTGTAAAATCCCTCGGTTAGATGAACTCAGCGTATTGGGGTAACCTTACTTACTTTTTTTGCTTGTTGCTGTTGTTTTTTCCATTCATGGTATTCCGTCATGTCCAGGTATCTTTTGCCG
>JAKPFY010000108.1 GCA_029551185.1 Bacillota bacterium | reverse complement strand
CAGGAACAAGATCTCTATTTCGGCTGGGCCTTGGAACCAACCGGTACATGGTGATGGCATGGGCCGTATCAACTGCCTTGCAGATTTTGGTTCTTACTATACCGGGACTCCGCTTCATCTTTGACGTTGTACCGCTGACTCTCGGTGAATGGGGCTATGTAGGTTTATTGTCGGTATCTCCTATTATTCTCGGTGAAATCATTAAGGCTTTCAGCAGGTAATATAGAGTCATGTTGCCTATCTATGATAATTCTATTGGGTCTCCTAATCTAAGTGGTTGCTTACCGGTTTGAGAAGAGGCGTAACAGCAAAGACGCGGGCGGCAGCTAAAAATGCTTGCATTTAGCGCTACGTCCGAGTAAAATAAAGTCAGCCACACTTGTTCAGGTTTAGATTGTACACTCTGGGCTGGCCGCGGGCTATAGGCACGTAAACAGAAGATAAAAGTGCCGTGGGTGCGACAGGTTTTCTGAGCAAGCAGGCAATTACCACCAAAGTGAGGAGATCATCTTACATGGAGTTCAAAGACAAGGTTCTGACGTGTCGCGACTGCGGTGCAGAGTTTGTGTTTACAGCCGGTGAGCAAGAGTTTTACGCTGAGAAGGGGTTCCAGCATGAGCCTGTTCGCTGCAGGGACTGCCGTATGGCCCGGAAACGTCAGCGCAACGATGGCCCGAGGGAGATGTATCCAGTGATCTGTTCAGCTTGCGGAAAGGAAACAGAAGTACCTTTCAGGCCTCGCGAAGACAGACCTGTATACTGCAGGGAGTGTTTTGAAGCCCAGAAATCGTCAGGCTGGGGCGCGTAAGTAGGGAAGTCACAACCAACTTGGTCATGCGATAGGCAGCGTCAGGCGCGGCATTTCCCGACGCTAACAACAGCGCGGCACATAGCCGCGCTCTTCTTTTTTCTCGAGTGGAGAAAGAGGACTTCCCCATTGAAATACTATTTTGTATAAGAGAAACCAATAATGATTAATAAGAGTGCTTTTTTTGGGGCAAAAATGGGAACTCCGGAGACGGTTCCATCGTCAAAACATAATAGAGGGACGTTAAACGGGGGTGAAAGGTTGCGCACATCACTTAAGGGAAGCGGTATGCTTCGGCTGTCAGGTATCCTTTTGTTAGGTATTCTCCTATCAGTCATGTTCATCCCGTCTGCAAGCCTTGCAAGTTCGAATGGCACAACACCGGTAGACCCTGCTAAAGTCATACAGTTTTACTCATATGATAGAAGTCAACCCCTTCAGGCTAAAACTATCCTGAAAGCGGAAAACCAATGGTATCGTAGGTATGAGCTGACATATGAGAGCGAAGGCGATACTGTATACGCTGCGTATTTCGAGCCCAAAACGTCGGGGAAGGTGCCTTGTGCTATCGGGATCCACGGTATGTTTTCAGAGGATGAGGACCAGTTCTGGCACGTGGCAGACTTTGCTGCGAAACGCGGGTTTGCGGTTCTAATGCCAAGTTTACCATATCATCATAGACGTTCTAAAGGCATTCAGGTAATCTCAGGGCAGAAATTCGTAGTGGCGCCCCCTGTAGTAGTGCGTGACAATTTCAGGCGTGCGGTTGTCGATATGCGCCGAGCGTTGGATTGGCTGATGTCCAGGGATAATGTGGATCCAGAGCGAGTTTATATTACAGGCGCCAGCCTTGGCGGTATGGTCTCTATGTTGACTTATAAGGCTGATCCGAGACTGAAAGGCGGAGTTTTTCTGGTTGCAGGCGCAGGTTTTCGGGAAATACTTATTCACAGCGAAAACCCGGTGGTACGCAATTTCCGGCTCCTTTCAAAGATAGGAATTGCTGATATCCAAGATGCAGCAGAAACCCTGGCGCTGGTTGATCCTGCTGCCTTGCCTGACATATGGCCAAGGCCGGTCTTAATGCTAAACGGCACTTTGGATGTGATATTTCCAATTAATGAGGTGCTTCGGGCTGCACGGAGCTTTAGCGATGTGAGACTGATTTGGGCGGAGAGCTCCCATTTTTATCCTGTTTCAGGCAGTCAATACCTCATTACCGATTTCGTAGCCCGATTAGCAGGTACGCCTCTTGAATTAAGCTTGCCGCAGGGAATGGCTGTAAGGGAGACTGTGCTTCCGCCTTTGCCGGGCGATTCCAGGTTATGGATTGATCTTGTGCTTTCTTCAAAAGGAGCGGATCAAATCCATAGTGCCTGTAGAGACGGGTGTTTTGGGATACATCTTGTAAACCGAGTGACTCCCACAGTAGTAGTTCCGGGTGAGATCTGGGAAATATACCGGGAGGAGCTGGAGAGCATTCCTGCTTCGATTTTTGTTGCAAGTTCGGTAGGTTCAGGAGATCTTGCCTTTGCGCTATCGTACATACGACTTTTGGATCGTAGTCACGCCGGGGTATATGTGCTTCAAGCACCTGATCCAAGATGCGGATGCACTCAGCTAACCGGACAAGGCAACGAAAGATGCTTTCCTGTCCGTGTTACATGGCTGAATCCTCTGAATGTTGAGATTGCCTGGTCTTTGAGCTTGCAGATGGTAA
Organism: Bacillota bacterium; assembly: GCA_029551185.1. Taxonomy (GTDB): domain Bacteria; phylum Bacillota; class SHA-98; order UBA4971; family UBA4971; genus UBA4971. The sequence continues at coordinate 6,637 of JAKPFY010000108.1, read as the reverse complement.
GGTCCGGCTTGGAACATGCGGATGTCCTGCCAAGTCTTGGTCTTGAGTGTGATAGTGTGGATGATGTCACAGGGTACTTTAATGATAGGATTAAGGTGTCTGATATCCCGCCTATACCATCTCTGGTCTATGATACTGCTACTGATATAAGGTGGGCGGAACCTCCATTGTGAGAGGCGGCAGGATTTTGCTTTACTGTAAGGAAATATGATAATAAGGAAGCCTAACCCTGATTTTCCCGAAAGGAGCTGGTAAGAATGGAAGTCACCATGAAATCCAAGAACATCGAATTATCGAAGGCTTTTAGAGATTATGCTGAAAAGAAGGTGCTCAAGCTCCAGAGGTTTTTTGAAGGGGATTCAGTAAACGCTCAGGTAGTCGTCAGCGCTGAGAAAGGGCTTCAGATTGCTGAGGTCACGATTCAGGTAAACGGCCTTCTCTTGCGCGGCGAGGAGAAGACGGGCGATATGTATGCGTCAATTGACGGGGCAGTGGATAAGATTGAGCGACAGATCCGTAAGTATAAGACGAAAATCAACCGCAGGTTGCGTCAAACAGGCGCAAGAATCGTAGAAGCGGAGTTTTCTCCCGGTATTGCCGACTTAGAGGAACGCCATGAAGAAGCGCGTATTGTCAAAACGAAACGATTTGCCATGAAGCCTATGTCGACTCAAGAGGCGGTAATGCAGATGGAGCTCCTTGGCCATGACTTCTTTGTTTTCTTCAACAGTGATACTGATGAGGTCAATGTGGTTTACCGTCGCAGGGACGGAAACTATGGCTTGATAGAGCCTGAGTTCTGAGATTACAATAGAAGTTAAGAGTTGCCAAGTTCAACAAGGGTTGCCGCATGTGGGCAACCCTTTGATATATAGGGGGTTCAGAAAGCTCTATGAATAAAGTGTCCATGGTTATCTTTGAAGGCGGAATACCGGAAAGCCATGCAGAAGAGTTGGTTACTGCTGTCAGAAAAGCGGTCGTCCTCGATAACCTGAAGAAGTTTTCGAAGGTGCCTGAACTCGACGGAATATTTCTCTATACGACTTATGAAGATTTGGCTGTAGCTGCAGGGGATTACGGGGCTGAAAGTCAAGTTATACCCGCCCGGAAAGAGTTCCATTTCGGAGAAGCATTGGCAAGGGTCATTAAAACCAGATCGCTGGAATCTGTCATCTATATGGGAGGGGCTTCAGGCGCCCTCATGGCGCCTTCTGAGATTAGCTTCCTTGCGGAAAGCCTTGCCACATCACATGATCTTATGCTTGCCAACAACATATTCTCCAGTGATATTGTGGGATTCACCCCTGCTTCCGCATTGCTTGAAGTAGCAGGCTTGCCAATATCAGACAATTCCCTTGCCATGACTTTGTCCTTTCTCTGTCACAGAAAACTGCCTGAGACAGTAGGTTCGCTCTTTGACGTGGATACGCCGGCAGATGTTATGGTTTTGGGACTGCACCCGTCAATCGGTCCAAATGTGAAGGGTGTTCTTGGGAAGTTGGATTTGGAACCCGCAAACTCGCGTCTCAAAAAAGCCAGAGAGCAAATGGGCATTCCCCTTTCAGAAATCTGTGTCATCGGACGGGTAAGCCCCAGCGCTGTGCTATATGTTAACGAAAGGCTCCAATGCAGAATGAGGGTTTTCTCTGAAGAAAGAGGCATGAAAGCTTTAGGGCGGGAGGATGGCAACCGAGTGGTCTCACTATTGGGCTGTCTTGTAGAGGAGGTAGGATTTAGGGGTTTAGTCAAGGCCTTGGAAAAGGTGGCTGACGCTGTATTGATAGACACGAGGGTTCTTTTCCGTCATCTCCACTTGGAGCTGCCCGCAAAAGACAGGTTCAATTCAGATCTCTTGCGCCCGGATGCCATAGACGATCCGGTGGCTCGCCGGATTACGACTTATCTTCTGTCATCGGATGTTCCTATTGTTCCAGGTGGCCACTCGCTGGTGTCAGGAGGCCTAAGGGTCATTGTGGACTCATTGATTGGCGACGAAGGGCTCCGTAATAGTGGTCAGGGATGTTATTACACATAGCTGGCCTGCAGATTGACGGTGCGCGTTTCAATATGCACCGCTATTGGTGTCATGTTGCAACACGCACCGTATGTTCCATGTCTTGGTGCGTTTCAAATTGCCTCATGTTATCCGGGTAAGCCTCAGGATGTTTAATTTCATGCATATATCCTTTCGGTTTGTCACATTGGATATTGCCTGCTTAACTGGCTTTTCACGTCTCCGGATTTGCCATTGGGTGATGGCATGATAATTGCATTTAATAGATAGCGAAGACGCAAGCGCACGACTTGCGGAGCACCAAGCATAGCCTTGGTTGATCCGGGGACAGAGAGGCAGGTGAAGCGCCAGGAGCAAGCAGGACCTCCTGGCCGAAATGTTGCAGGCATCGCAGAAACTGGCTGTTATTGCAGATGATCTAACAGGCGCGAATGATACAGGTGTGCAATTCAGCAAACATGGAATATCTACAATAGTGGTTTTTCAACTTGACGCGCTTGAATCCGCTGCGGAAAAAGCAGATGTTGTTGTAGTTAACACTGATAGCAGGCTTTGCGCGCCAAGGTCTGCATACTATTGGGTAAGACTTGCGGCAGAAGCTCTGAAGAAGATGGGCATATCAAGGATCTACAAAAAGATTGACTCTGCCTTCAGAGGAAACATAGGCGCTGAACTGGATGGCGCTATGGATGCATTTGGTGCGCTTGCGTCTTTTGTTGTTCCTGCGTTCCCTGGCGCAGGCAGAGTGACAATCGGCGGTAGGCAATTCCTGGGTGACATACCTCTTGGTGAAAGTGAAGTAGCATGTGATATTCTGACGCCTGTTACTGAGTCACACATTCCTACTTTGTTAGCGCGTCAAACTACAAGGCGGATTTCGCACGTTCCGATAGAAACAGTGCGGCTGGGGTTTCCTGCGCTCCGAAATACATTCTCTGACATGATAGAGGACGGAGCTGAGATACTGGTTGTGGATGCAATCACAGACGACGACCTTGTGTGTATTGCGCAATCCATATGCGCTCTTGACTGTCTTACAATAATGGCCGGATCAGCGGGATTGGCCAGTAAGATACCGCAAATACTTGGAATCACCGAGCGTGATGTGCATTGGGAGGCTGATGAGCAAAATTCTGGTGTGATGACAGTGGTTGGCTCTATCAGTCCGACAGTGAAGGAACAGGTTGACTATGCTGTCCACACTCTTGGACTGCATAACATAGTTCTTGATCCCAATGAGATGCTCTCGGACTTTGATTTAGCCGAAGCTGAGACAAAGAAGATCGTGAATGAGGCTGCACGGCACCTGGGTTCAGGCAGTGACATAATTATCAGTCTCAGTTCTCTCCATTCTGATTGCGCTGTAACAACCTGCGCTGACACTATCTCATGTGCGCCTGATATCTCATCAGTCTCGTACCTGGAAGACAGTAGAAAGATAGCGCGATACCTGGGACATATCTGCAAAGCCACGCTGAATGTGTCTTCAGTTGCAGGCCTCGTGTTGACCGGGGGCGACACCGCGCTGGCAGTTTGCAAGTGCCTTGGGGCAGTCGGAGTAAGCCTTGTGGACGAAGTAGTTCCCGGGGTTCCCTTTGGTCATCTTGTAGGTGGCCCTCATTCCGGAATGATGATCGTAACAAAGGCTGGGAGTTTTGGAAGAGAAGACACAATAGTGCGAAGCATTAACCATCTTCATCACGTGTTTGCTACAGGACAGACAATTAGATAGGCGTCTTTATCCTGACCTGTTATACGCGGTAGACGATGAAACAAGGGAGGCTGTAGTATATGAGTAGCGGCTGTATGAAGAGCAGTGATATCAAAGACAGAGATTTAGGACGCTGGCGTCCGGTCATTGCTGTTACTATGGGAGATCCGGCTGGAATTGGGGCAGAGATAGCTGTGAAAGCCCTGGCTGATCCCAGGCTGTATGACATATGTAAACCGTTTGTCATCGGCGATCTCAAGATGATCAAGGATGCCTTGGGGTTCACCGGCATTAACGTTACGCAACGACGGATAACTAAGCCTAAGGAAGGCGTCTTCAGACCAGGGATAATCAACGTTGTTGACCTTGACAACATTGATATGGAGGAACACACTTATGGAAAGGTAAGCGCTGCTGCAGGCCGCGCTGCCTTTGATTATATTAGAACCGGAATTGAATTGGCTATGGCAGGCGAAGCCGATGCCGTGGTCACAGGACCTATACACAAGGAATCTTTAAACCGGGCCGGATACAAGTATTCGGGCCACACTGAGATTTTCGCGGACCTGACCGGAACGAGAGACTATGCGATGATGCTGGTTGATCAAGGCATGCGCGTAGTCCACGTCACAACCCATGTCTCATTGCGAAAGGCATGTGACCTGATCAAAAGGGATCGGGTCCTTATTGTAATAAGGCTTGCCAATGACGCAGCGCTGAGGCTTGGAGTTGCCAACCCGCGAATAGGCGTGGCGGGTTTGAATCCACACTCGGGCGAAGAGGGGCTTTTCGGAACGGAAGAAATTGAGGAAATTCGCCCGGCTATTGAGGCAGCACGAGCAGAAGGAATAAACGCAGAAGGCCCTGTTCCGCCCGATACATTGTTCGCTAAGGCGCGGGGTGGGCAATACGATATAGTTGTTGCAATGTACCATGATCAGGGTCATATACCCCTAAAGACTGTCAGTTTTGCTCTTGATGAGAAGACCGGCAAATGGTTATCGGTCAGTGGTGTCAACACCACGCTGGGCCTGCCGATTATTCGTACATCAGTCGACCATGGAGTTGCTTTCGGCAAAGCCGGCAAAGGCACTGCTAACCCAGAGAGCCTGGTGCAGGCAATTCATATGGCTGTTCAGCTGGCCTATGGACGGAATCAGAGGCAGTGCCAAGATGAGGAAAGGAGATAGCATAGAATGGAACGAGTCAAAGCATTGGTGAAACCGGCACCTGCGGTTGGTGCTGAACTTACAACTGTTCCGTTGGGAAAGATGGGCCCTACTGATATTACGGTGAAGGTCAAGGCTGCTGCGATATGCGGAACGGACATTCATATCTACAATTGGACACCGTACGCTCAGGCTCGGTTGAAGCTTCCAATGGTGTTCGGGCATGAGTTTTGTGGCGAAGTGGTTGCAGCCGGTTCCAACGTAACCAAAGTGAAAGTTGGAGACATGATAGCAGGCGAGACCCACATACCCTGTGGAAACTGCTTCCTTTGCAACACCGGGCTTGAGCATATTTGCCAGGACATGAAGATACTTGGAGTCCATGTACCAGGAGCCTTTGCGGAAGCTATTGTTATCCCTGAGGTCATAGCGTGGCAAATTCCGGCGGATACACCGCCGACAGTGGGCGCGGTAATGGAACCTGTTGGAGTAGGTGTACACGCAGCTTATGCAGCTGATGTACGGGGTTCTACTGTTTTGGTCACCGGGTGCGGCCCGATAGGTTTATCTACAATTGGCGCTGTAAAGTCATGTGGAGCTGCGTTGCTTATAGCTACCGATGTAAGTGAGCAGAGACTGAACATGGCGAAAAAGTACGGCGCCGATATTGTCCTGAATCCATTATCAACAGATGTTGAGGCAAAGTGCAAAGAGCTTACCAATGGGCTTGGCATGGATGTCTGCATAGAAGGTTCCGGCGCTCCAAGCGCTATTAGACAGGTCTTTGCATGTGTGCGGAGGGCAGGCGAAGTTGTGTTGTTCGGTCTTCCCGATACTGATGTTGGGCTTGATCTGGTAGACGGTGTTATCTATAAGGAGCTTACGATTAAGGGAATTACCGGGCGTGAGATGTGGAGGACATGGTATAGAGTAGAAGACATCATCAAGAGATCTGCAGTGGACGTAAAAGGCATTGTCACTCACGAGTTTCCTATGTCGGATTTTGACGAAGCGTTCAAAGTTGCCAAGTCTGGAAAAGCAGGGAAGGTTGTAATGTATCCTTAACTCCAGCTACCTAAATGTTGCAGAAACAAAAATTGAAGCACTACATAAATAGCAAGATGAAGGAGTGACATCACATGGACGGCGAGAAGCCAACAGTATTCATGCGTAATCTGCATGCAACACCTAAGAAAATAGTGAAGGGCGAGGGTTGCTACCTATGGGATGATAGTGGCAAGCAATATCTTGATGCTGCGAGCGGTGTGGCTGTCGCCAGTATTGGACATGGAGTCAAAGAAGTTGCTGAAGCAATGATGAAGCAGGCCATGACTGTCAATTTTGTGCACGGCGGCAGGGTAACAGTGGGAATAAGAGACGAACTCGCAGGAAGACTAATTGCTCTTACTCCTGAAGGCATGGATCACGTCTTCTTTTGCTGCGGGGGTTCAGAGGCTACAGAGTCAGCCCTGAAGATGGCGAGACAGTATCATGTAGAAAGAGGGAACCTTGGCAAGTATAAAGTTGTCGCCAGATGGCGCAGTTACCACGGCAACACAGTAGGCGCGTTAGCGATGAGCGGCAGACCCTCATGGAGGAATCTATATGCGCCGTATATTCTGGATTTTCCGCACATAGTCCCTGCCACCTGCTATAGGTGCCCTTTCGATAGGGAATATCCTGAGTGTGAAGTAAAGTGCGCATGGGATTTAGAGAGGGTAATTAAACATGAAGGAGAAGAAA
>JAKPFY010000061.1 GCA_029551185.1 Bacillota bacterium | reverse complement strand
AGAAGCTGGGCCTCAGAAGCGCTTGGGGAAATCGGCGACAGTGCTTCATTAGAGCATCTTGTGAAAGCGCTTAAGGAAGAGAATCCGTATGTCGCTTATAATATTACCAGGGCGATAATGAAATTTCCCAAGGCGGAAGTGGTCGAAGTTGTCAGCTGCGCACTTGACATGCCTGATAGAAATACCCGGCGCAGAGCAGCAAAGCTCTTAGGAGAACTCAAGCATAAGAAATCCGTGCCTCGCTTGTCTGCGCTATTGAGTGATCCTGATCCTGCAGTCAGATACGAGGCAGTTGAAGCGCTCAGGAAAATCGGCGATATTAAGGTCTTAAGCCGTCTAATTGCCGCTTTAGGTGACGAGTCCACTGATGTTCGCTATGGCGCCATACAGGCGCTGAGAGCGTTAGGCGATGAACGGGCAGTTGAGCCTTTGGTGAGAATATGCCTTGAGAACGAAGACCTTAGGTCTTATGCATTGGAAGCCATAAAAGAGTTATGCGGAGATGAGTCTCAAAAACCGGTATTAGAAGCCTTGGACGAGATACAAGTCCTTGTACGTCAAGTATCCCGCCGCGTCTTGGCCTTACGGGAAAAACCCACTCGAAAGGCAAGCAGTTGACAGAGTCAGATGGCATCTCTCATTGTCTCACATGTACTTCGGCTTCCGGTCTGATCTTTATGTTATAATTGAATTTAGTCTATAATACCTGAGGATGCTAGTGATAGGGAGGGAAACGCGTGATCTCCCAGGGCGAGGTAGTTTTGAGACTTATTGTCGCTACTATGTTCGGTGGACTGATTGGACTTGAAAGAGAAAGCCATAAACGACCTGCAGGCTTTAGAACTCATATTCTTGTATGTATTGGGTCAGCCCTAGCAATGATAATTTCTCAATATGCTTTCTTGGAGTTTTCAGGCAAATCAGGGTACGATCCGGGACGAATCGCAGCTCAAGTCATTAGCGGAATAGGTTTTCTCGGGGCAGGCACCATTCTTCGGGAAGGCGCAACGATTAAAGGATTGACCACCGCAGCGAGTCTTTGGGTTGTGGCAGGGATAGGACTGGCTGTCGGTACAGGATTCTACGTTTCAGGAGCAGTGACTACCGGCCTTGTTGTTGTGGTGCTTGTGGTATTTGATCGTTTTGAACGAAGGTTTATGCTGTCAAAACGTGACACTCTTTTCGTTCAGGTAAGCGACAGGCCGGGACAGTTAGGTGCTATAGCATCGGTGTTAGGTAGATACGGTGTCAGTATTAAAGAAGTAGATATGGAAACCGTGGGGAAAGGGCATGAAGCTGCTATTCATCTTAGCCTTGAAGTGCCATTCTCTGTGCCCAAGGACAGATTGCTGGATGAAATCATTGAAGTCGACGGAGTAATTCATGTAGGTTATGAGGAGTGAGCCTTCTTCATGCGAATATTGGTCACCAACGATGACGGAATCTTAGCTGACGGGATACGGATACTGGCTGCGGATCTCGCAAAACTCGGTGAAGTCAGCGTAGTGGCCCCAGACAGAGAAAGAAGCGCCACCGGGCATGCTATTACTGTGCTTAGGCCGCTCAGGATAGAAAGAATCGACTTCTCTGACCCCCGGATCCAAGCATGGGCTGTTGATGGCACTCCTTCAGATTGTGTCAAGTTGGCTATTGAGGACCTCTTGGAATGGAAGCCTGATATGGTGGTTTCCGGTATCAATCGCGGACCTAACCTAGGGACTGACGTCTTATACTCCGGCACTGTCTCAGCTGCCATTGAAGGTGCGATATACGGAATTCCTTCTGTGGCCATATCTGTGGCAGCATTTGAGAATTGCAACTACTCTATGGCAGCAGAGTTCGGAAGACAACTCGTCTTACGAGTGGCTGAAAACGGGCTGCCTCCTAAGACGCTTCTGAACGTCAATATTCCGTCTGTGGAGAGGCGGGATTTGGCCGGCGTGTCAATTACAAAGCTAGGCGCGAGGGTATGGAAAGACGTCTTTGACAGGCGAGTTGATCCGAGAGGTAGGACATATTACTGGATGGCAGGCAATGTGGAAGATTGCGACGGTGCTCTCGATATCGATTCTACAGCTGTCAGGCACAACATGATTTCCATTACCCCGATTCATCTCGATCTTACCAAGTATGACTTAATAGAACAGCTCAAGTCATGGGACATCAAGTTTTCAGACGGGATGGATTGAAGGCTCAAACTGAATGCTTTGGGTTTAGATTTTAATCTCAAATCCCCGGCAAGAAACATAGAATATTAAGAGTCTTTTTCTGTCCGGGGGTGTATTTTGTGGGCCTCGCTTCGATAGTGAAGTGTGCAGCCATTTTGTCGCTTGTGATAATATTTGAGATGGCCTGGGTGATTTCTGCCAGGCGATGCGGAGCGATTCAGAACGATGTGACATCTCTCGCTATACGCATTGTCATCGCCACGACACTTATATATGTTCTTCTCGTTTCAGTTATTGCAGCGCGGGTCATGGCACCGCTCTTCTATCAACTATGATTCCAGATGCCATATTAGGAAACGAGCGGAGGCAATCTTAACAGGCCGCTGTGCCGGCATTGCCGGAGGATGGAGGACACTATGAAGAAAAGGGTTGCACTAATTTACGGTGGAAAATCTGCAGAGAGAGAAGTATCATTACTTACAGGGCGGCAGGTCACTCGCGCCTTGGTCGAAAAGGGCTTCAGCGTCACAGCTCTTGACCTTGATGACAATCTTGTAACTTCTCTGAAGGAAGCCAGGCCTGACGTAGTCTTTATCGCACTCCATGGGAAGTATGGGGAAGACGGGTGCCTTCAAGGTCTTCTTGACATACTGGACCTCCCGTATGTGGGATCCGGGGTCCTCGCCAGCGCATTGGCTATGAACAAAGCAATTTCAAAGAAATTGTTCCGGCTTGAAGGCCTTCTCTGTCCAAAGGATATCCTGGTATCCAGGTATGCGCTGAAGCAACCCGGGCTTCAGACTATAATAGAACAAATAACCAAAAACTTCACCTATCCATTGGTAGTAAAACCCAATAAGCAGGGTTCCACCATAGGATTAACCGTAGTTCGCTCCTTGCAAGATCTGGAAAACGCAGTCATTGAAGCATCAAAGTACGATGACGAGGTCTTAGTTGAAGAATATATATCCGGCACAGAGATTACAGTCGGCGTATTAGGCGACACTGAACCCCAAGCATTGCCGGTAATTGAAATCCGGTCTGTCACAGGCCTCTATGACTATGAAGCCAAGTACACTCCGGGCATGAGTGAGCACATCATACCTGCTGAGATTAGTAAGCATGCTTATAAGGCAGCCCAGGATGCGGCGATAAAGGCTCACAGAGCTCTAGGGTGTCGTCATATTTCACGATCTGACTTTATTGTTACGCCTGAAGACGAGGTCTACATTTTGGAGGTCAACACAATCCCAGGTATGACCCAGACGAGCCTGGTCCCTGATGCTGCCAAGGCTGCAGGAATTGAGTTTTCCGACCTTATCGCCTTGCTTGTGGAGTTTGCTCTCGATAATCAGTCGCCGAACTCTTCCTGTCCGATTTCAACATACCAAAAAACCGGGATAACGCATTGAAGGAAAGCGGGGATTCGTCCAGAAGATTATAGGTACGATGCCCAAAGATCAGCGGTTGCGCCCAAGGGGTGATAATTATGGGTGTGATGGGCCCGGAACCTTCCAATCTCAATATGGAAAACGACTCCGATGAACTCCTTCAAAACTTCCATCTGATCCTTGATTCCATAGATGAAGGGATTCAAGTAGTAGACAAAAACGGCATAACCGTTTTTTACAACAGGGCAGCTGCAACCCTCGACAACCTAAAACCTGATGAAGTGGTTGGTAAACATGTGCTCGAGGTGTTTCCGTCTTTGTGCCGAGAAACCAGCACCCTGCTTCAAGTGCTCAAAACCGGACACCCTGTGTCTAACAGGGAGCAAACCTTCATGAATTACAAAGGGGATACGATAACCACAGTAAACTCCACTCTGCCTGTGACAGTCGGAGGCAGGCTTATCGGGGCTGTGGAAGTTTCCCGTGATATAACACTCATACAGGAGATGGCTCATCGTATTGTTGACCTTCAGATGGAGTTGTTCGCTAAGCGCGAAGGCAGAAGGGATATAGGTTCAAATCGCGCCCGTTACACGTTCAGAGACATAATAGGCGAGAGCGAATGTATACTGGACCTGAAGCGAAAAGCCCAAAGGGCTGCAGGAAGCACGTCGGCTGTGCTGGTTTACGGTGAAACGGGAACCGGGAAAGAGCTGTTTGTGCAAGCGATTCATAATGCAGGCCCGCGGGGAAAGGGGCCGTTTATCGCGCAGAATTGTGCTGCTCTTCCTGAGGGGTTGCTTGAGGGGATACTCTTTGGAACGACAAAAGGCGGGTTTACAGGCGCTTATGACCGACCCGGCCTTTTTGAGCTGGCTGATTCAGGCACGATTTTCCTTGATGAAATTGATTCCATGCCTTCCAGCCTGCAAGCGAAATTACTGAGGGTTCTTTCAGAGAAACGTTTGCGCCGTGTAGGCGACATAAATGAACGCCAAGTGGATGTGCGGGTTGTCGCAGCTATGACTCGGAGGCCTGAGGAAGCGGTTTCCCTGGGGTTGCTGCGGAATGATTTGTATTATAGGTTAAACGTCATCTGTTTAGAAATCCCACCGCTCAGGGAAAGACGCGATGACATACCTCTCTTAATAAGGCATTTCATTGACAGATTCAACAGTCAGCTAATGATGAATGTTAAGGGTGTCTCGAGAGAAGTCTTCCAAGTATTCCTTTCCTATGATTGGCCAGGCAATGTCCGTGAATTGGAGCATACAATTGAAGGCGCCATGCACATGCTGGACGGGGACATGATTCTTTCGGAGCACCTTCCGGATCATTTAAGGAAGTCGCCATCTCTTCCTGGGAGTTTGCCTCATCAACTCAATGATGTTATTCAGGAGATAGAATTAACAGGCGATTTCCGTGAAACTGTCCGAGAATTGGAAAACGCCCTTATCCGCAGGGCTTTTGCTGAATCCTGTGGCAATGTTTCTCAAACTGCCCGCCTCCTCGGAATACCTCGCCAGACTCTTCAATACCGCTTGAAAAAACTTGGCATACAAGTGGATACATAATCAGGATAACCTGAAGCTTCCTTGCAATGCTTGAATCGGTAGATAAGTTACATCTTTGGGAAATGAGGGCACTTGTTTCGCGGTATGCGCTGATTACGGCAAGGCCATAATATCAGTACCTGTCTACAGATGCCGCGTTACACTTTGGAGGTGCCCATATTGAAAAGATATCATGACCTTATAGTGCATGAAGGCAATCAACCGTTAGTTGACGCCTTGGAAATGTCTGTCCTGTCTCTTCTTGCAGGTACTCCGATTCACGTTCATGTGGAAGGTCTTCGTGGCACAGGCAAGACTACAGTTGTTAGGGCTATGAAGAACATTCTTCCTTCCATAGAAAGGATTGCGGGGTGTTGGTACAACTGTGATCCCGGTAATCCGCACTGCCCGATCCATCGGAATCTGGGGCCTGAAGACCTCTCTCTCTTAGGCACTGAGTCTGTTTCCGTTCCGTTTCTTGAGATTTCTCATGCTGCAAAACTCGGAACTGTTGTTGGTAGCATAGATTTGGCGAAAGTAGTTGACCCGAACAAACCGGAGATAGCGTTGTTGCCGGGGATCATACCCAGGGCGTATCGAGGCATCATTTTTGTGGATGAGATAAACAGATTGGCAGATACCTCTCCTGAACTTACAGATGTCCTCCTTGATGTCATGGGGACAAAACCAGGACGCATTCAGGTAGAGGAGACAGGCTTGCCAACGTTCACCCTTCCGGTCATGTGTTGTGTCTGGGCTGCAAGTAACCCTGATGAGGAACCCGGGGCGCTTGAGGATATAAGAAGGCAATTATCTGACAGATTCGATTTTGTGGTAAACATGGGACGTCCGCAAAACCATGACACAGTAAAGAAGATCCTGTGCGGACATGCAGCTTCCGATGAATCTTTATGGCCTCAAGACAGGGGATTTGTCCCTCAAAAAGCAGAGCTGTTGCAAAGGATTGCCTTACCTGACGAGCTGGCGTCAGTCTTGGCTGAACTGTATGTCAGTTTTGGCATAGAAAGCCTAAGAGCTGTGGAAGCGATTGCTCTTGGCGCTCGGGCAAGGGCTGCTCTCGACTCCAGAACCAGAGTGCTGCTGGATGATATCAGGGGAGTATTGCCTATTACCCTTCGCCACCGCGTTGACGGCGCGACACTTATTAACATCAGCAAATTTCTTGATGAGTATGAATCCAGGCACGGCAGGCCGAGGGAGCAAGACAGGCTGCCGGAAAATTCCGAAGACGACTCAGATGAAGGAGAAACCTCGTCACACAATCCAAGGGATTTGGCAAGGCGCGGTGATAATTTCATGAAGCCGGATTCCCTTTGGGACAGACTTATGAGGGGTATAGGACTGATTCGTCCTGATGTGTCAAGAGCGTCTCGCAATCCGCAGCAAAGAGGGCTTGCATCCTGCGCCGGTTCCTCCGGAGGACAAAGAGGCCATGGAGAGCATTATGCTACAGGCGAGGGGACGAGCATAGCTGATCCTAAGGATATTGACATATGCGCGCCTCCCGGGAAGGCCAAATCCCTTTTCCAACTTGCAGGCGGGGATATTCTCTTTACCGAGGAGGATCTCAGAATAAGATGAATGATTATCGCCACTTGGCCTTCTTACGATATGACAGTCATCGCCTGGTCAAGTTGATGCTGACTGAATTCCGGATGGGACGAGGGCTCAGGATTGGCGAGACTACAGTGATCAGCCGTAGAGTACATGTGATTTATCCCGCTGAACCTGACGAAGTGAAGATTGTCATCAATCAGGATGCAGGTTGCGCTTTCTATTCAAGGTTGAAGAAAAACGAAATACTTCACATAGATGTTTTCCATGAAATCGGTGAAATTGATCACAGGGGAGTTGCGGAAGCAATTAAGCAGGCTGTGCATGAGTATTTCCGTAATCCTATGCTTCATCATGCCAGAGGGCTTCTGTTTCCCACAGCAGGCGAACTTTTGGATCTCATTGATATGCAGACAGGAAGCGGTGGAGGCAGGATCAGCGGGTCTTTGAATTACGGCAGGAAATTCTCTCTGAGAAAAGCCCACTATAACCATGTACACCTAGCTGCAATGTTACCCGACAATTGCCTGGCAGTTGTGTTCTATATTGTCAGTGCCATAGAAGCGGAACTTGCGCGTCAGGGAGTTGAAATCCGCAAGGTGGAGCGTATATCTCATTTAGAGGGGAAAGGAAAGGCAGATCTTTCTCCGTATTCCAGTATTTTCGACTCGTACCTGAACGAAGCAGGTCGAAGGCCTGCTGACCGCGATTGGAATTCTCTGAATCAAGAATCCCGGGTGGACGCTGTGGCATCAATGGCAGAGGAATTCGGCGGAAGAGTCAATATGGCGAAACTCCTTGAAAGTCTCACGTCATCAGGCGGTATTCCACCGGATATTCGTTCAGATGTCGGGGATCTTGACGAAGTCATAGAAAGACTTACCTCTTTTCAACTCATAGGACGTGAGACGGGCAAGTTTGCCCTAACCCCGAAAGGCACAGAAGTAAAAAGCATCCTGACTGCGTATGCTTCAGAAATTGAGGCAGCAATTAGACGCCTCATCAGGAAAATGCCCATAGTGACGAAGTTTCCTCAATATGAGGAAGGTCGCTTCCGCAAGAAAACCCGGGGCGATGCACCGAGGATTGCAAAAACCACAAGAGCACTCAACGAAGGAGAATGGTGTGACACTATCGCCGTTCCTGAGACGGTTCTTAATTCCTTGGTCCGACGTCAGATAAACGGGGCCGGTTCATCACCGTTTTTGCGTGAAGATATATACGTTTATCGACGTCGTCCCACTCGCCCGCCGGAAATTTGCCTCTTGATAGACGCCAGCGCAAGTATGGTAGGGAGAAGGATTCGAGCGGCCAAGTATCTGATACGCCACTTGACTATGGCGTGTCGAGTGAAAATAAGCGTATTGACATTCCAAGAACGCGATGTCAAGATCCACATTACGTCTACCAGAAGCAAGAAGGCAATTGAAGAAGGAGTGCAGAGAATCCAACCTCAAGGCCTGACTCCCCTTGCAGCAGGTATTGCTGACACGCTGGATTTCATCAAAGCAAAAAAACTGAAAGACGTTCTCCTCATCCTGATAACTGACGGCATCCCCACGATGAATCGCTGGACCGCGGATCCTGCAAGAGATGCTCTCACAGCTGCAAAACGCATAGCCGATAACAAGATTACCTTTATGTGCGTAGGCCTTCAACCTAACCGCGATTTTCTTTCTCGCCTTGTTGAGGTGGCTCATGGTAAACTTTATATAGTAGATGAGTTTGACAAGGATATTTTGGTAAATCTCGTGAGAGCAGGAAGGCGAGAAAGCGCCAAAGGCAATAAGCGCTAGAGGCAGGATTTCCCCTCGGCCTTGGCGAATATCCCCAAAAAACATGCCTGTCTGCTTTTATTCTTTTGAAGCTAGGAGATGATGTCATTGCTTGCCATTGCCATAGTAGCGTTGGCATTTGCTGTTCTTGTGGCAATGTTTGCCATTCAAAACTCTACTCCGGTGTCTGTCTCATTTTTTAAGTGGCAGCTCACAGATATTTCTTTAGCAATCGTAATCTTAGGCTCTGCTGCAGCAGGAGCTCTGGCTGTAGGTCTCTTTACTTTCGTCAGGGAAATCGGACTCAGGCTTTCACTTAGGTCATGTAACACAAAAGTGGACACTATTGGGAAAGAACTGGGCGAAGCGCAGGAAAGCAATCTCCGATTATCACAGGAGCTGGAAAGACTGAAAGGAGAAATTGATGTCAAAAAGAGGGAGCTTGAGACTGAAAAGCGGCTTGTATCAGCTCTTGAAGTTGAATTGGAAGCCACTCGCTCTATGGAGATTCTTCCTGAACCCCAAAACGGTGACGACGAGTCTATGTAGTGCAAATTGCCTAAAGGAATGGGAACAAGTAGTTGGGGAGTGAGAGATTGACCAATTGCGTGTGGAGATTACGGGAAATGCCTGAAGAGGCACGGACAAAGGCTGGAATTATCAGTGACGCTCTGGGAATTCCTCCGCTTGTCGCGGGTTTGATGGCTCAAAGAGGAATCCGGGACGAAACGAGCGCGGAAACGTTTCTGCGGGCTGATCTTGTTGATCTTGAAGACCCAAATCTTCTTGATGATATGGACAAGGCAGTGTCGAGACTGATTCGCGCGATAAAAGACCGCGAGAAAATCCGAGTGTACGGTGACTATGACGTAGACGGTATTACATCCATATGTGTCCTCATGGATGTCCTTACCGGTCTTGGAGCAAGGGTAGACTATTATATCCCTGACCGTGTTGACGAGGGATACGGCATGAACCATGAGGCGATGAGGAGCGCAGCAAGGGACGGCGTATCACTGTTGGTTACAGTCGATTGCGGTATCACAGCATTCTCCGAGGTTGAGCTTGCGCGGAGCCTTGGGATAGACGTAATCATTACAGATCACCATGAACCCCATGGAGGGCTTCCTCCCGCTGTTGCAGTTATTAATCCGAAGCGCAATGATGAAGGCACGTGCCCTTTTCGAGATCTTGCAGGAGTAGGTGTAGCCTATAAGTTGGCTTGCGCCCTCCTCATGACTGTCAAAGGCACACCGCATGTCTTCAATCCGCCTGACCATCTTCTCGACCTTGTCGCTTTGGGCACTATTGCTGGCGTATCTCCCCTTACCGGGGAGAACAGGATATACGCAAAGCAAGGTCTGG
>JAKPFY010000048.1 GCA_029551185.1 Bacillota bacterium | reverse complement strand
ATGCAGCTTGTTCTATCTCTCGGAAGGAAATCTCTTTAAAATCACGAATACTGTCCATGACGGAAGTCATCACCCCTTTTGAGTTTATTCATCACACTAACTCTTCGAGGGTGAAGGCTCTCCGTCCTTCTTTTCCCAAGTACTCCGCTGGGTCACTCCCACGGCTCCCCCGTACGGTACTCGGTACTGTACCCACATTAACTTTACTCAGTCTAACGGGCGGGGAAGGATTTCACGCTATTATGAAGAATGTTACCCATAAGCGAGAAGCGAGCTTGCTTTGCTGCCACAGCCCACACGGGCCGTTTAGTTACTCATTATTGATTGAAGTAAGAGAATAGCGTAGAGGTCGGTGAACCATACATGGCTCCTGATTCGACGATATCATCATGCCCAGTAGAGGATGTGGAGGCAGTACTTCAGGGCATGTCCAGGCTCATTGCATCAGCAATTGACAGAAACATACCTGCTCGAAGCACTCACTCTCAACGAGTAGCAGCGTTAGCCGCATCTATTGCTGAGAGGCTGGGCCTTCCTTCCGAAGAAGCAAGACGAATCTATTTCGCAGGTCTTTTTCATGACTTCGGCAAACTTTTTCTTCCAAGTAACATTCTGATCAAAACAGAACCCCTTTCTGAGGACGACTGGTCTTTTATAGAACTACATCCTCAGCTCGGAGCTACGTTCTTAGAGCGAATACCTCCTTTTACCAGTACTGCCAAAGATGTCCTGTATCACCATGAACGTATTGACGGACGCGGATACCCCCGAGGGCTTAGTGGTGAAGACATTCCCCTCGGCGCTAGGATTATTGCAGTCGCGGGGTCGTTCGATGCCATGACTGCGTCGGATTCTTATCGAGCAAGCGTAAAACAGGATATTGCTTGTGATACCTTGTTGGAGGACAGCGGTACACACTTCGATGGCGGTGTTGTGCAGGCTCTTTTAGCGGTACTTGGCTGTAGAAGATGATGAATCGTGTTGCATAGTTTTTTGGTTGTGAAGGCAGACTAAATACCCGTAATTCTTCGGAGGCGAATATCGGTGACCGGTAATGAGCGTCAGCTGACCCTGCCCATATGGAACCAAGACGATGTGTCAGGTCATATCCAAGGCGAGCTTTGGCCTGAATCCAAAGAGAGTGTTGTCTTGCGGCAAGATGAGCAAACCATGGAACATAGAGGCAAGACAGAGGAAGAGAGCAGGGGAGGGGAGCTTAATCAAGAGCAAGACCTCGAAGCGCTGAAAGAGAGGTGCCTTACCTGCACCAAGTGCGGTTTGCGAGCAGACTGCACTCATGTGGTGTTCGGTGAGGGAAATCCCAAGGCTAAGGTCATGTTTGTGGGGGAAGGGCCTGGCAGGGATGAAGACAGACAAGGCAGGCCTTTTGTAGGCGCTGCAGGACAACTGCTCGATAGAATACTGGGTTCTATAGATTTATCCCGGGACGAGGTTTACATTACTAATGTAGTCAAATGCCGTCCCCCTAAGAACCGTATGCCCAATCCTGATGAGGTCGTTGCCTGTAGTCCATACTTAGATGCTCAGATTAGAAGGATCAACCCGGCAATTATTGTGTGCCTTGGCGCCCTCGCGACGAAAACCCTCATTGATAAGAATGCAAAAATAACAAGAATGAGGGGTAGGTGGCACGAGAAAGACGGTATCCTCTACATGCCTACATTTCACCCGGCAGCCCTCTTGCGTGATCCCTCGAAAAAGCGCCTTGTCTGGGAAGACATGAAGAAGGTCAAGGAGGCCCTTGGGAATCTGTAAGCACAAGCTATAGCGTAATTATTGGTCGCCTCGTGGAATATCTTTATGTTAAGGGATACGAGAGATATGTCCCTTGACATGGTTTCGGAGGTGGTCAAATGGTTTCGCAAAAGCAGGGGAGGGCAGGGCCTGACAGAAGTCGAAGCCAGGATAGAGCCCGGGAGCCTGATAAGGCTTATTCCGCATTCCGAGCGGTGATAACCGGTCTTATAACGAGTATTCTGGCTGTAGTTGCTATTTTTCTCGTTATAGGAATATACGGATTCTATACTTCATCAGACATAGCTTCCTTAGGAACTCTTGCGCTTTCAGGAACCTTATTGGCTATAGCATGCGGGGGGTTCAACGCGGGCAATAAGGCCGGTAGGAGAGGACTGATCAACGGCGGACTGGTTGGTGTAGTATTTGCGGTAATAGTCATAATGATCGGAGTAGGGAACGGACCTCGGGCAGCAATCACCATGACGAGCTTGAAAAGGATTATCCTGTCGATAATCGCCGGCTGTATAGGCGGAATGTTCGGCGTAGCCTTTTCTTAATGCGAGATTTAGCATTTAAAAGAGGGATTAAGTTCATCATAAAAAGACCGAACAGTATTTATTTTAAATTTTGATGATGCATATCCTAAAGGTGTGGTATAATATTATTGACTTAAACTAATTCACAAAGGGGGCACCCTATCTTGCATGTCTTGTATCCTCATGCAATAACAGTAAACACCCGAGGAAAGCATGGGGATGGTCTTGCAAAGGATGAGGTCGACAGGGTGTCATTAAAGCCAGGGATTAAGCCGGGGTAAGCGAAGCTGCGAGCCCCGGTTTTTGTTACTTTTACATAATGTCCGGACAGCCGGGAAGCATTTACAGGGCGTATTTGGCCTGATAGTTGAATATCACAATAAGACAGGAGGGGGTCACGTGTGGTTCAGCTAAATGCCGATGATGTCATCAGAGGGTTAAAGAGACTCAAAAGCCTTGCAAAACAGGACATTCTTATCAGTAGTCGCGCGCCTGATCCTGAACTATGGTTAAAAACTGCCACTGCGAGAAAGGAAAAATATGAATCGCTCATTAAATTGGTAGAGGAGCATGGGGTGGAAAAAGCATATCAGATTGCGCTGGATGACTATGCGTATCTGGCATCGTCCAGGCTTGACAATGAAGGGAGCTTGCCTCATGCGAAAGGGGAAGAGCAGGCGCTGGAGATATTCTTTAGGACGACCCTTGGCCTGGATGGCGACATATTGCAGGACGTGACGGCAAATCGCGTAGAAGCAGGAGGGGCCTAATAGGGCCCCTCTCTCGTATGGTCGTATGGTGCCTAATGGATTCGCCTGACAAGACCTGTGACTTTACCGAGGATGGAAACATCGTCTACGATAATCGGATCCATGAAACTGTTCTCCGGCTGCAGGCGAATCCTGTCGTTTTCCTTGAAGAACCGTTTCACTGTAGCCTCATTGTCAATGAGGGCTACTACTATTTCTCCGTTTTCCGCATTTTCTTGTTGCCTGACAATGACGTAGTCACCGTCTAGGATTCCTG
>JAKPFY010000037.1 GCA_029551185.1 Bacillota bacterium | reverse complement strand
AAACCCAAGTTCTGCCCCCAGTGCGGCAGGAAGCTGGCTCAGGAAGCTTTCTGCACGGCTTGCGGAGCCAAGGTGCCGCCCGGCGCCAAGTTCTGCGGCGAGTGCGGAAACAAGCTCACGGACTAGCGCTCGGTCGGGAAGACGCTGGCGCAGAAAGACAATACGAAAAATGCGGGCCGCGGCCGGTTCTTGTTGTCCTCCGACGCCGCGATCCTCCCGCGCAGCAGTGGAAGCAACATGGAACAGTCCAGATAGACCAAAACGAGGGTATGCTCAGAGTCGGCTCTCAAGCTATCCCAAAAGACGCGGAAGTCATCGGAGAAGACAAGTGTAATCGTTGTCTTTGGGATGGGAACTTACTTGACAACCATAGATTGTATGTAACGACAAATAATATTTGGAGTGGCAGGAAGTTCAATTGCCCCGCAGAATAGAAATAGTGGTACGGAGTATTCGTCAGAACGGGCTACTGAAAATTACCAAGTTCCGAGCGTTACGTCGAGGTTTCATGGTCCGCGACAGTTGCGACTATCCCAGCAATATAGACGTTCTTCTTCAAGGACTTGACGCAAAGACAAGCAACGTATTGACTCTCCATCGGGATAATCAACCCTGTTGACTGTTCGTACTGGCCCTGAAGGCATTTGCTTAGATTCTCAGGGAGGGTCTGTAGTGCACTTGTCAAGATATAGTCACTTTTTTGACCTTACTAAGGCGTGCATCAATCATTCGGTCAAGGAAATAGCACGGCTGATCTTGGAGACTGTTGGCGAAAGGGTTGATATTCATGGCTGTGGTTGAGGTTGAAAGACTCACTCGGAAATACGGTACACTTGTTGCTCTGAATAACATAACGATGAGTATTTCCGAAGGTGAAGTCTTCGGGTTGCTAGGTCCAAACGGAGCGGGCAAGACTACCATGGTCAACATACTTGCCACTCAATTGACCCCAACCTCCGGAACAGCATCTGTATGCGGGTTTGACTGTGTTGCGCATGCAAGAATGGTCCGCTCGCTTGTTGGTGTAGCCCCTGCTAATACGCGGAGTCTTTACTGGAGGCTAACCGGAGAAGAGAACCTGCTTCACTATGCCGATCTCTACGGCCTCTCGGCTAGCAGAGCTAAAGCACGAGTGCGTGAGTGCCTTGAACTATTGGGCCTATCCGAAGTTGGCAAACGTCTGGTGTCAACATACAGCCACGGCATGAGAGCCAGACTATTGCTGGCCCGCGCACTAATACATCGCCCACGTGTTCTCCTACTTGATGAGCCCTGGTCGGCTCTAGATCCAGAGGGAAGGCAAGAACTCATTAACACTCTTACTGAGATCGCGTCAGATGACCGAACTGTGTTTGTTTGCTCTCATGACCTAGCGTTAGTTGAGCGGGTTTGTACCCGCGTGGCCATCATCAATGCTGGTGAAATAATCTGCGAGGGTAAACCATCTGAACTGATCTCCAGGCTTCCCTTCCAGTATGTCGCTGAACTAAGGCAAGTTCCACGTCCCATCGTAGAGAAGATAGCAGCCAGCATCCCTTGGAAGTGGGAAATGATCGGTAATGAAGTCAAGATCGAGGTTTCGGATCCTAAGGTCGTTTTCGCTTGGGCAGAGGATTCGGGACTGCTGAGCCAAGGCTCCTTATCTATTAGACGTTCCTCTCTAGAGGACGTATACTTCTTCGAAATGCAGAAAAGAGCTAGGGAGGGGATCTAGTTTGAGTATCCCACAGTCTCAGTCAGCCATGCCTGACACACAATATGGTATAGGTGCAATGACCAAATCTCTGTTGAGTGTGATTCGATATTCCCTTCGTGTCTACTATCGATATCCAGCCAATATACTGATGACCATAGCCATTCCATTAGTGTTCGTAATAGTTGGTTCGGTGTTCTCAAAACTAACCAGCGAAGAGCAGTTTGCTGAGTTCACAGGAGGAGGTACCAGTCTTCTGGTCTACCTTCTTGTTGGGTTAGCTGTATGGCTGCTGTCAAATGCGAGCAATGGTGTGGCTGGCGCCGTAGAGACAGAAATATCTTGGGGGAAGCTCCGTACGCCTACTCCTGCCATCGTAGTGATTTCAGGAATGGCTTTAGCATCGATACTTCATGGATTGGTGATAAGTGTTGTTGTTGTCACTTTGTTGTTTCTGGTTACAAGGCTCACCTTCAGTTTTCAAGCCGTCATTTGCGTTTGTCTGGGTTTGGCTGCCTTCTATGGGGTAGGTCTGATTCTTGCATCACTTGCCCTGCGTTTCAGGCGCATAGGCGGTTTAATAACGAGTCTTGGGTTTGTGGAGCAATTTTTCTGCGGAGCTTTCATTCCCGTTAGAGCACTGCCTATATTCATCCGTCCCTTTTCTTATATTCTTCCCTCAACATGGGTTTTGGACAGCATTAGGGCGACCCTTCTTGGCTTGGACACTATATTGGACCCTAGAGTGGAGATGTATCTTATTGTTGCCATGGCAGCTGCGGCTAATATTACGGGATTTCTTCTTCTGCGTGCAACAGAACGCAGGATTAGCATCCTGGGTCTATCTGAAGACTACTAGGCTAGGCGATAGCGGGTTCTGCAGGATTATGCAGTCTGGTAGTCCGAGGGAACCTCTTGCTGTCAGACCGTCGTTGCGATCTTAGAGGGGGTGCAATCATCAACCCGTGGGTTGGGAGAGAGCCAGCTAGGGCTTTGTGTTCAAGGATTTAGGAGGTTTCCCATCATGTTAAGACGGCTATCTAAAGTCTCTATGGTGGTTATTCTGTTCGGTGCGTACCAGTTTTGCCGCTGGGGAGATCAACTGTCAGGGTTTTTTGGAGGGTTGGGAAGATGCTTATCATACTAGCGCTTCTGGGCGGAAGTATCTTGTTGGTTCGGGCTGCCTATCGCCGCTAGAGGCACACGGTTGGTCAGCTTGTGGGTGGTCTGGGGCTAGATCTTCTTGGCTCAACGTTTGTCGGCATGGGCATGTCCCTTCCTGCGCTGGTGCTGTTTTTTCTTACGTGGACGCAGAACTCTGAACGCCGTCGATGGATCATATCCGGACCCTATCCTCTGGATAGACTTGGCAGTGGTCCCCTCCAGGTCTGGATTGGCGTCATTGGTGTGGTAGTTGGTTGTATTCTGTTATCACTGGGGCTCATCGTCTTTCTCATGGCAGAAGCCCCCTTAGCTTCGGGTGTGGACTTGCATCAGAAGAAGAAACCTTTGGGCAAACTTAGCATATTTGATGTTATGTTGTGGATCATGTGAATCATGATCGGAAATACCAAGCTGCCGCCAAGGGTGGGCGAGTAGAGCGTGCTTAACCAAATACCGGAAAGGAAAGCCGAGAACGGGTTCCTATGCCCTAACGCGAATATCGCGCTGGAAACAATGGCAGCGGGCCAAAAACCAACAATTGTACACAGACGATTCAGCAGGAACCCACGGTACAAGAGTTCCTCTTTGATAGGAGCTAGAAAATACAGGCTAATTAGGAATGAGTTTCCGCTCGACCCGAAAAGCTCAGATACTCGTTCGGGAATTGAATGCATGCTTGGAAGCCTCCCCAGGAAGTACGCACAGCAAAGTCCGACAGCCAAGGCTCATTTTTGTGTGTTGCCCCTCGGCGGATCCACATGTAGTAAACCAATATTAGAGTCATATCCGATATTGCTGTCCAGATAGATTTGGTCTCGCATATTCTGTAGACACAATAAGCGATAGCTGAGGCAACAATAAAGCGAAGGACCACAAATTGACCCAGAATAAGTGCCGACTGCATATATTGATCCTTCGACATCTGATTGACTTGACTCCTCCTCCCTAGGAACTACTTGCCATTTAGACTAATCCTATTATAGAATACACCATGCATGGCACATAGTACCAAGTATGGCGAAGACCGTGTCAAGTTTTAGTTGGTGACCTTTTGATCGAGTTAGAAACCATTGTTCGATGCATACACCGTCCTATTGCTAACCCGGCCTGGAACCCCCCACCAGGGTACGCCTCCATCCAAAGGCTCTACGGGGGCTTTGAAATATAGCCGTTCACGGGACAGTCCTGCCCTCCGACCGGAGGATGGCGAGAAATTCGGCAGGGGACACTATCTTTACTCTGCCCACGTTCTGAAGGGGACATATGTGTTTCAGGTCTCCTGTAACCAAATAGTCAGCCCTGGCCTCCAGGGCGCAGGCCAGTATCTGATTGTCGGCCTTCTTGCTGGCGATGATCTCCGGCACCTCTGACGGTTCTACAATAAGAATCAAGAACGGTTTTTGGTGGACTGAGCCTTACGACTGGTACAATAATTGGCACAGGCAAAAGACAGTGGCTTACGATAAATCGGGCAAGGTACTGTATGAAGTGGATATGACTGACATGCCTTGAGATTCGCTGACAACGAGCGCCCGCACCGGTTGGTGGGTCTGGTTGCCTAATCAGCAGCGCAAGCAACTAGAAGCATAGGTCCCACGAGGTAACCGTTGCGACCATGAGGATTACTTGAGAGGATTACCGAAGGCTGGCCGGTGGCCAGCCCGCTTCCTCTAATATCCCAGTTTTTCTCCTACGATGACCACCAGGAACTTCTCTTTTCCTCCGGGTTTGGCTGAAAGGATGGTGGTGCAGGCGAATAGCTTGGCTTTTTCCACCTCGGAGAGGGTGTCGTCGATCTCCCGACCAAGGCGCTTGTAGTTGATAGGGCCGGCGTAATTCCAAATGCGTGCCAGACCCTGGTCCACATCATCCACGATCTTGTTGTAGCCGCACACAATGATTGTGGTCTTGGGGCCGAACATCATGGATGCTACCCGGTTGCCGAAGCCGTCAATATTGATGAGGGTGCCTTTCATCGTCACGGCGTTGGTGCTGGAAAGAAACACATCAGCGACGATCTGACTATAGCGTGTTCTGCCCCTCTCCTCAGGACTTAATGACTGGTCCCAGTGATCGAATACCTTGCAACCTTTCCGCTTGAGCGCTTCAGGAAGCCCCAGTTCGCGGACGGTGACCGAACCTCCGATGCCAACCGTGGAGCCTTCGGAGACGGCATCGAGTACAGTTTTTACTGCTTCCTCTCTGGTTGCTGCGTAGACTGCAGTAAAGCCCACCTTGTTAAGGGCCTCAACGCAAGCCAGCGCTCTTTTCGTGTGAAACCACGCTTCAGGAGAAAGCGCCTTGTTGTCTATCATGGCTGTGTCTAACTCCCCTTTCTTGTTTCATATGATATCTGACCGCCTAAAGGGTAATGCCGTGGCATACTGGTTGTAATCTATGACATGCAACGGAATCTGCTTCATACATGTTTTCCAGCAACTGCGCTTCGGTTCCTTCATCTCACAGTGAACCAAGGTGCTGTTGGATCGCTCTCTCCGCTGATCCTGTTTGTCAGTTCGGGCAGTTTCCATATGTAATGTACCCCTTGCTCTCCATGACGTGGAGCAACCGATTAAGACTACCTGCTCCTGGAAAACCCTAGACAGGAGAAATCAACCGGAGGTCGAATATTCAGCGATAGATAACCTCCCGGGGGGACAAGTCCGTGACCATCTTCAGAAGCAACATCCTGTGCAAGACGTTGCTTGTTGCATCGCGCCTGCCCGAGGCCGACTATCGTGTGAAAAAGCGACGTCAGGTTGTTCAACTCTTTGGCAGGGGTGTGAGGCTTCGGTAAGAGAGAAGGCGAAAAATAACGGAGGTGTTGTTATGGCTTACAGGGTTGACCTCAACAGCGATATTGGGGAGAGCTTCGGGGTGTACAAATTAGGGATGGATGAGGAAATAGTTAAGTACATATCTTCTGCCAACATAGCCTGCGGTTTTCATGCAGGGGATCCGTTGGTGATGGATAAAACTGTGCGCTCTTGCAAGGAAAACGGTGTAGCAGTTGGTGCCCACCCGGGTTTCCCCGACCTGTTGGGTTTCGGAAGGAGAAACTTGGATGCATCTTTCGGTGAGATAAAAGCTTACGTCATCTATCAAATAGGGGCGATGAAAGCCTATGCAGAGTCCTATGGCCTACGACTCCAGCACGTGAAAGCCCATGGAGCTCTCTATAATATGGCGGCGGTGGACGAAAAAGTGGCCCTTGCGATTGCGGAGGCTATAAAAGCGGTTGACAGCAATCTGATTTGCGTGGGGATGGCGGGAACCGCTATGGAAAAAGCTGCAAGAGAAGTGGGACTTAGATTCGCATGGGAGGTTTTCGCAGACAGGAATATAAACCCCGATGGTACGCTGGTTTCAAGAAAGCGCCCAAACGCTATGATTCACGATGAGGAGCTAGCGTGCAAAAGGGTGCTAAGAATGATAAGGGAAGGGTGTGTGGAAGCGGTAGACGGCACTTTAGTGCAGGTCAAGGTAGACACCATATGCGTGCACGGGGACAATCCTAAGGCGGTGGAATTTGCGAGAAGACTAAGAACCGTTTTGGAGGAAAATGGAGTGCAAATCGTACCCATGGCAGGTTTTCTATGAGGGGATGAGCCATTATGTACGATAGACCGAAGATTTTGCCTACTGGCGATAGGGCTATTGTAGTTGAATTTGGTGATGAGATCTCGGAAGAATGTAACGCCAGGGTGTTGGACCTGTACAATTTGCTGAAAAATGCCAAGGTAGATGGGATAATCTCTATGATTCCCACATACAGGTCCCTGCTTATTAAGTACGACCCCTTAGAGATAGACTTCAAAAAAGTCTCGGATTTTGTAGAGACTGCTTCAAACGCAAAGAGGGGAGAATATGCACTTAAACCTAAAATCATAGAAATTCCCGTGGCTTATGGCGGAGAGTTCGGGCCGGATTTGGATTTCGTGGCTGAATACCGCAAGATAACTCCCGAGGAAGTAATACAAATTCACGTGGAACCTCTCTACCGCATATACATGCTGGGCTTTACAATGGGGTTCGCTTACCTTGGTGGGATGTCTGAAAAAATAGCGACACCGAGGCTTGAAACCCCACGAGAGAAGATTGAGGCGGGTTCGGTGGGAATAGCGGGCAGCCAGACCGGCATATATCCTTTGGATAGCCCGGGAGGGTGGAGGCTAATAGGGAAGACGCCGGTAAGACTCTATGATCCCAAAAGGGAAAATCCAATCTTGTTACAAGCCGGTAATTACATAAGATTCGTCAGAATAGAGCCCGATGAGTTCTTTAGTATAAACGAAGAAGTTGAGAAAGGAACTTATCAAATCAAGACTTATGAATATGCTGGAAGGCAATAGAAATCCTTGATGGAGGAGAATCAAAATGGCTGCTTTCAGGGTGTTGCAGCCGGGCCTTTTTACTACAATTCAAGATCTGGGAAGATACGGTTATGAAAGTCAGGGAGTACCCACTTCAGGGGCCATGGATGAGTTTGCGTTTAGAGTTGCCAATATCTTGCTCGGCAACGAGGAAAATGCGCCTGCCCTAGAGATTACAATGCTTGGCCCAACGCTGGAAGTCTTGGAAGATGTGGCCGTTGCGATAACCGGTGCACAGCTCCCTGTTGAAGTCAACGGCAAAAAGAGAACAGTGTGGACGTCTTTCCCCTTAAAGAAGGGTGATGTGCTTTCATTAGGGGCTGTAAGCTCTGGATGTAGGGCATATCTTGCCGTTAACGGGGGATTTAAGGCCGATGTGGCAATGGGAAGCGCTTCTACCTATACTAGGGGAAAGTTGGGGGGATTAGAAGGAAGGCCGTTGAAAAAGGAAGACTTGCTTTTCAGAGAACTGGGAAATAAGCCGGCCAGATTTTACAGGGTTGATGAAAGATACGTTCCTACTTATAAGAACGTTGCCGAGATAGGGGTTATTTTAGGTCCTCAAGATGATTACTTCGATGAGGAAAATATCAGACTCTTCTTGAACTCTACTTATGCTATAACGAAGGACTCTGACAGAATGGGGTACAGGTTGGAAGGGCCTCAAATCCGGGCAAAGCAAAAACACGACATTATAACCGATGGCATAGTGCCGGGAGTTATCCAAGTTCCGGCAAGCGGTAATCCCATTATAATGCTAAAAGATGCTCAGACAACGGGTGGATATGCGAAAATTGCGACCTGCATCTGGAGCGATTTGCCGAAACTTGCCCAGCTTAAGCCAGGGGATAAGGTCAAGTTTATAGCGATAAGTGTAGAAGAAGCGCAAAAGCTTCTAGGGGACATGGAAAACAGTATCGAACAGATTAAAGCCACTTTGAGAGGTGTACGCTATTTCGATGTTAGCGTGAATGGAAAGCATTACGATGTCGTCTTGGAAAGCATTGATTGAAGCCTGAGACCACACTACACGGACCGGCGGTCGGGGGAAACTTTAGGGAGCCTGTGCCTTATGTCTGTACACGAAGCAGGCCGGGGGGCAGAAAGGGTCTGGATTGATTCATCAGTAGAAAAGCAAGAAAGGAAGCGAGGTATCAGACATGCAAAACTTCGTGTGCCATATACCCACCAGGATATTCTTTGGCAAGAACCAGATTGAAGTGCTGGGGCAAGAGGTAAAGAAATACGGTTCCAGGGTGCTCTTGGTGTACGGGGGAGGAAGCATTAAGCGCCACGGCATCTACGATGCGGTTACCAGGGTTTTGAAGGAAAACGGCGTAGAGTTCTGGGAGTTGGCCGGGGTCGAACCCAATCCGAGGATCTCCACCGTGCGCAGAGGCATCCAGATTGCCAGGGAGCATAACATCGACTTCATACTGCCTGTAGGCGGTGGCAGCACCATCGATTGCGCCAAGGTGATTGCGGCGGGCTTTTTCTACAATGGCGACCCGTGGGACCTGGTAGTCCGCAAGGCCAAGATCGAGAAAGTGCTGCCCATCGGTGCGGTGCTTACCCTGGCAGCCACCGGCTCCGAGATGAACTCAGTGGCTGTGATTACGAACAAGGAAACCAACGAGAAGCTCGGGATAGGCCATCCTGATATGGTGCCCAAGTTCTCGATACTCGACCCTACGTACACCTTTACTGTGCCGGCCTACCAGACGGCGGCCGGAGTGGCGGACATCATGAGCCATATTTTTGAAGCCTACTTCAACCACGAGAAAGGGGCCTTTGTGCAGGCTAGACTGGCTGAGGCACTGCTTAAGACCTGCATCAAGTACGGCCAGATAGCCCTGGAACGACCCGATGATTACGAGGCCAGGGCTAACTTGATGTGGGCCTCGTCCCTGGCTTTGAACGGGCTGCTCCAGTTCGGCACGGGACCGAACAAGTGGAGCGTTCATCCTATGCAGCATGAACTCGGGGCGTATTATGACATCACCCATGGGGTGGGCCTAGCAATCTTGACGCCGCACTGGATGAGGCACATACTTGACGACGACAACCTCTACAAGTTCGTCCAGTACGGCGTGAACGTGTGGGGCATAGATCCAGGTAAAGCTCCTCATGAGATCGCCGGCGAGGCGATTGACAGGACCGCGGAGTTTTTCAAAGCTCTGGGTATTCCGGCCACGCTTAGGGAAATCGGAATAGGCGAGGATAAACTCGAAGAGATGGCACGGGCTGCAGTGGAGCACGGCGGCGGTTCTGTGGGAACGTTCAAGCCGCTGTCCTATGAAGATGTGCTTAGCATCTACAAGGCGGCTTTGTAAGCAGGTGCGGCTATAATAGGTAACGTCATATCCCGGCCCGTCTTATGCGGGATGGGCCGGAGACTCATCCAAATTTGCGACAAGCAAAGCCGGATGACCGTGTACCAGGATACCGGTGCTTTGGTTGTGACTTATGAATTATCTAAGAGGCAGCGATAGGCTATTCTATCACTGGCCTTGCTTCATCAACGTCACCTGGTGGGCTGGAGGATAGCTGGCGATGTTTTGCGCTAGGATTCTCATCCTTGAAGCTTCCGCATCAGTTTCACCAACGCAATCAGTTCCCATTTTAGATACTCTTTCGCTTCCACATATGAATACCGTTTATACTGCTCATGTCCATCCGACAGTCTGATAGCGGGGATACCGTCAACCTCAACGGCAAGACAAGAATCCTGCCTGTCTGGCCTTTCCGGGCCTTCCGAAGAAACTAGAAAGGAAACCCATGTGTGGACAGATACGGCATGGCGTGGTATACAGCTTACAGCGGGTCCCGACAAGGGGGATACTCCCATGCTACTTCAGGTCAAGGGTGTTTCGTTCAGTTACGGCAGCGTAAGGGCGTTGCAGCACGTGTCTTTTTCCGCGCAAGCCGGTCAGATCGTTGGCCTGATAGGGGAAAACGGCGCCGGCAAGTCAACCATGATAAAGAATATCACCAGGCATTTGACTCCCCAGCAAGGAGTTATAGCCATCGAAGGCATCCCTGTGAATGAAATAAGGAACGAGGATTTCCCTGTATCCTACATCCCGGAAACCCCTGTGTTCTACGAGGAATTGACCGTCTTAGAGCACCTGCATTTCATCAAGGCGCTATATCCCGGGACCACCCGGAGCATATCGGAGATCATCGGCATTTTCCAACTGGAAGAACACCTTAACAAGGCGCCTTCTGCCCTTTCCAGAGGTACAAGACAGAGACTCATGATAGCCATGGCCCTCTTGAGAACTTACAGAATCCTCATTGCTGACGAGCCTTTCACCGGGCTTGACCCGAAACAAATCAGCGTGCTGAAAGAGACGATATTGCATCACAAGAACGACGATAAACTGGTGCTGCTCTCCACACATTTGTTGGATATGGTGGAGAAACTGTGCGACAAGTACATTGTACTGCACAAAGGAAAGGTGATGGCCACAGGCACACAGGAAGAACTGGCTTCATACGCCGGGTTGCCCCTGGATAGCTCAATGGAGAGCATCTATCTCAAACTGGTTGAAAAGTCATGATCAAGATCTACGGTTACATATTCAAGAACAAGTTTAGGCTGGCCAAGGGCATAATCAGGCACAACCTGATGGGTTTATTCGGGTTGCTTGTCGTGGGAGCTATTGGTTTGTCTCAGGCCCTTCGCATTGCTGCCTATCTGGAACCGGGCAGGCCTCTGGACAACAGGTATGTGTGCTACTTAATGGCCGCGCTTGCAGCTGTAAGCTTCTACAGGGCATTTCTCATGAAATCGCCTGTGATAGTCATCAATGCTGCCACCTTGCACCACACCTTCTACACCAGGTACTTCAAGATAGTCATGATGTGGCAGTACTTGCGGCTTGCTTTCAGAAGCTTGGTTATAGCAGGGCTTGCCGCTTACCTAATCGCAGGCAGGACCCTTAACATCGTTTTCGCGACAACCGGTATCCTGCTGTTTGCATACTTTTTGCTCAGCGAGCTTATTGCGTGGATAGCCTACCACACCTCAGGTTCCAAGGCTCGATTGCTCGGGCTGATGTGCCTTAACGCCGTGTGTATCCTGGCGGGGGGATACAGCATAGTAGGAGTCGGCAGCACACCTTTGTCCGGAGATCCAGCCGGAGGCCTCTTCTCAGGGCTCCTTGGAAAACTTGCCAGGCCCTGTCTGGCTGTTGCGTTTCTCGCAGTTGAACTGATAGCAGTGCTAGGCTACCTAAAGCAGAAGTTTCAGCCGGATTACTCCAAGTACGAAGCCTACTTGCGTTTCCTCGATGAAACCATGGCCGCACAGAGCCAGAACAACTGGGCGAAGATGGTGCAGATAGCCAAGGAGCACAGCCTGAAGCAAGAATACAGGATCATGCTGCACCGGTTTCAACTTAAGCGCCACAATGTGCTCGTTTACAAAAACATCATAGAGACAGCCAGAATGGGAAGAGCGGTCTTCGTTATCCTCTTGGCCCTGCTTGCCTTTGCATACGTCATTACAAAGACAACGTGGCTATCCTGGGGATCAGCTGAGTTTCCTGAGTTCGCCAAGGCCATCGCGGTTTTCTGTATAGCCACGGCATTCGCCAACCTGAAAGAAATCTGGCTGAGGCAGGCCAACACAGTGCTGGCCAAGTCTTTGCTGGGACTTCACATCCCCTTTGAGAGGAATAGGATACTCCTTGGATACTTGCCGTTTCCTCTCACAGCCTATGGGGCACTGTCCCTTGTCATCGGGTTGTTGTTTGGCTTAGGAATGACCGGCATGCTAATCCTGTTTGCCTCTGCCTCTATCGCCTATGCAGTAGAACTACTCCTCCCGTTAATGAAGGGAAGCAAGGTGAACAAAGCCGTTCGGCTGCTGCTGAACGCCTTGCTGTTTTCAGGTACGTACCTGGCCTTTACATAGGCGTTTTTCCCTTCCGAAGGTAATGGCAGCAGACGAAATCTGCTATGGGCAATGCTATGGGAAGCCGTGCTAGGTGCTATTGGGTGGGTAGCTTTTCTGCGAAGACAGCTATACGAGCTTCGTTGTCAGTGACTTCAAGGATTCAAACGTGGATCCTTATGGGGTAACCCTTCACGCGGTAGAAAAACAAATCTGCAGTAGGTACTGGCCCCGCCTGCGGGTGACGAGAGAATCATTAGCAACTCATGTTATATTAGAAGTGATTCTGGCTTGAAGACCCAGCTGCTATGGAAAGTGGGGATTGTGTATGAACGAAAAAGAATTTGCATCTTTCTTGGATTTTTGGATCGAGGATAAGCGAGAGGAAATAGTTGACTGCCTTTTGGAACTTATCAGGATTCCAAGCGTGGGCTCTGAGCCTGCCGAAGGCATGCCTTTCGGCAAAGAGGTTGGGAAAGCCCTCCAATTCTTCGTAGATGCGGCTGAGAGGTTTGGCCTTAAGACCAAGAACGTAGACGGGTATGCGGCTCACGCCGAAATCGGAGCAGGCCAAGAACTGGTCATGGCCCTTACTCACGTGGACATTGTTCCTGCAGGTAGCGGCTGGACCAGGGATCCCTGGGGCGAAGTTGCAGACGGATATGTATATGGCAGGGGAGCCCTGGACAACAAAGGCCCCAGTGTGGCTTGTCTTTACGCGATCCGGGCGCTGAAAGAGAGCGGAGTGCCCCTTAAGAGAAGGGTCAGGCACGTGGTAGGAGGCAACGAAGAGTCGGGCTTCAAGTGCGTAGAACACTATTTCAAAGTCGAAGAGAAGCCTACATATGGGTTTTCGCCTGATGCCGAGTTTCCCTTGGTATTTGCTGAGAAGGGGAGCATCAAGGTCTCAGTTGAACTGGAGCTTGACCAGGGCCTAGACGGCCCAGCGGTTTCAGACACTTATAACGCTTCGGAGGCTTCTGAGGTGTCGGAGGCTACTTCCTGTCCTTGCGACTCTGAAGGAGTGCAGACTCCCATCGCCTTCCTGGACGGCTTTACAGGCGGAGAGAGGGTTAATGTAGTGGCAGACAAGGCCTCGGCTACCTTGAGGGTCGCCAAAGGCTGCGAAGACAAGGTTATTTCCCTATTGGAATCGGCTGTCCCAAGCGCCAGGGACTTTGCCGGCGGCCCTGAACCCCTGGAGTTCCGGTTTGAGAAGGGAAACGGTTTTGTAAACGTAGCCGCCAAAGGGAAGGCTGCCCATGCATCTGAGCCCGACAAGGGCACCAATGCAATCGCAGGGCTCCTATATCTGCTCAGTTCTCTCGGAACCCTCTTGGCTTCTTCCGAGGCGATTGGGTTTGCGGCCGAAGCAAGCCGGATCAACGGAGAAGGGCTTGACGTAAAGTGTGAGGACGATATTTCCGGGCCTCTTACTTGCAACTTAGGATTGGCAAGCCTGGAACTTGTGGGCGGCAGACCTGTCCTGAAGTGCAAGTACGACATAAGGTTCCCGGTCCGTGCAAGGCTGGACGAACTCAAAGAGAGGATCCTTGGGTGTCCCCGACCGAAGGGCGTCCGGATAGGCATCGCGTCGGCGAGCAAACCCCACTACAGCGACCCGGAGTCCTTCCTGGTTAAGACCCTTCTCAGGATCTACCGGGAGGAGACAGGAGACAACTCGCCACCTATGGCTATAGGCGGAGGGACCTACGCTAGGGTGATCCCGGGTGGTGTGGCTTATGGCCCCGTGCGTCCGGGAGAAGACGGCGGGGTACACCAGGCAGATGAAAGGATATCCATTGACGACCTCATGCTCCTTGTGAGGATCTACGCCCGGGCTCTATACGCTCTTGCTGTCTAGGTGGAGCCTGCGCGAGATAGCCCTGATATCCGTGTTGGCTGGTGATGCCGAAGAGCCATTGCTCCTAATACGGCAGCTGATGATACGGCGCATTTAGGGACAAGCCTTAGTTTTGCCTAAGGAGTTCAAAACAGACCCGAGGAGATATCAGAGGAGATACCAGAGGAGGCACAATATGATTTTCATATCATGGAACATCGATTCGCTGAATGCTGCACTAACAGGTAAGTCGCAACGTGCTTTGCTGACCCGGGATGTACTCCACACCATCATCGATCATGATCCCGACGCTGTTGCCTTACAGGAAACCAAGTTGCCCAGCAGCGGTCCCACTGAGAGGCACCTAGAGATTCTAAAGTCAATGTTCCCGGGCTATGAAATCGTCTGGAACTGTTCGGTGCCACCGGCAAGGCAGGGGTACGCGGGTACCATGTTCTTGTACAAGGACAAGCTGAAGCCAATTGTCACGTGTCCCACCATTGGGGCCCCGGGCACTATGGATCTCGAAGGCCGCATTATCACCTTGGAATTCGATGATTTCTTCCTGACCCAGGTGTATACGCCCAATGCCGGAGAAGATTTAGGCCGTCTCCAAGAACGCCAGATCTGGGACATAAAGTATGCCGATTACCTGGAGTCCCTGGACAAAAAGAAGCCGGTTATCGCAACAGGTGACTTCAATGTTGCCCACAGGGAAATAGACCTGGCTCATCCTGCCAGAAACCGTCGTACAGCAGGCTTCACCGATGAGGAACGTGAGGGTTTCACCAATCTCTTGGCAAGAGGGTTTACAGACACCTTTCGGTACCTCCACGGTGATGTGACGGGGGTTTATTCTTGGTGGCCTCAGCGTGCCCGGACAAGCAAGATCAACAACTCTGGCTGGAGAATTGACTACTGGTTAGTGAGCAACCGCATTGCTGACAAGGTAGTCAGGTCCGAGATGCTGGATTCAGGCCCAAGGCAAGATCACACTCCGGTATTGCTCGAGATCGACCTATAGCTCTTGACCCCAGATTAGCCTAATAGACAGTGTATGCCGTCGGAGCCTTTCACGGGATGGGCCGGGGGG
>JAKPFY010000011.1 GCA_029551185.1 Bacillota bacterium | reverse complement strand
CGACGTGTGGGTGGGAGGCGGTGCGATAATTCTGCCAGGCATCCGCATCGGTTCTCGCACCGTTATCGGGGCTGGCAGCGTTGTAACCCAGGACATACCCGATGATGTACTTGCAGTTGGAAACCCATGCCGGGTCATTCGGAGTCTGACTGAATAATACTCACCAAATGCCTGGTTTTGGTTTCAACCCACGTCCCCGTAGGGGAGCGACTTCAATTGCTATGGCAAGGACATTAGCGGAGTGGTTTCAATCCACGCTCCCGCACGGGGAGCGACTGAGGAGCTTGACCCCCCGGGCGAGGTCCGCAAGGTTTCAATCCACGCTCCCGCACGGGGAGCGACGGATGGGGGTCATATACATCTGTTGTATCCACTCTGGTTTCAATCCACGCTCCCGCACGGGCGGTTTGACCCCCCAATATTGGACATTATGCTACGATAGCTTGTCCTTCCGCATTACCATTAAGAAACATTTGGTGAAACTGACTAGGGGCCATGTATTTCAGACTGCCATGCATGCGTCGTTGGTTGTAATACTGCATGTATTCGCTGACTACGGTGTAGACATCGAGGAAGCTCTCAAACTCGTTCAGCCCATAGCATTCCTCCTCCAGGATGGCATGAAATGCCTCGATGTAAGCGTTCATATTAGGGGTCTTTGTCGGGATGCGCTCATGGGTTATTCCTAGCTCTTCACAGGCGATAACGAAAGCGTGAGCAATAAACTGTGGTCCATTGTCCGTTCTCAGAATCAGCTGGCAGTTAGCGCTAAGTTCCCGTTTAGACGCAGCCGTTCTAAGTACTCGCACAGCATCTTTGGCAGTGCAGCGCAGTCCTAAGTGATAGGCTATTACCTCTCGATCAAACACATCGATAACTGAGAGCTGGAAGAAAAAGCGGTCCATACCGGCGATATATCCGTATTTGACATCCATTTGCCAAAGATGATTCGATCCTTTAACAGGTACCTTCTTAGCCAGGCGCTTAGGCCTGCAGACCTTCGCCTTGCGCTGGGGACGCAAAATCCCAAGTTCTTTGCAGAGTCGCCAGACTTTCTTGTGGTTGATTATGAGCCGGTATTCCGTCCTCAAGGCTGCCGCAAGCTTCTTATACCCATATGGGAAGCCATCTCCAGCTACCAACTCACAGAGCCATTCCTGAATCTTTTCATCAGGCACCTTCTGCCCATCGGTAGTATATGAGTAGCCGGGAATTGGTCTACCTGGCTTCTTAGTTGTTGCCTCTGCCGGTTTGCGCCTAGTACGTCTTACATATTCGTAATAGGTGGAGCGAGCCAGGCCGACAAAGCCGAGGACTAAGCTGCAGCTGTATCCCTTGTGTATCCACCGTTGTGCTACGATGACTTTGTCGGCTATCGAGGGTTTGCCGTGTCGCGCAAATCCCTTAGAATGGCTAGTTCCAGTTCTTTCTCAGCAATGATGCGTTTCAGCTGATCGTTCTCCTCACTCAGTCTATTTAGCCGCCTTTCCAGCTCTTTCGACCGGTCCGCCTCATCCCGGGGCAACGGCTCCGTTGAGCCCCGCAGCCTCTCTGCTCTCATCCACCCGTTGACTGTATGCCTGGAAATCTGGTGCCGCCTCGCTACAAGAGATGCGTTCCCGACTTGCCTGCACTCCTCGAGCACCTGTTTCTTAAACTCGTCACTGTACCGGCTCTTTGCCATCAATTATCACCCCATTAGACTTTATCACGTACACACGGTATGTCCAAGTCTATTGGGGGGCTAACTAGACCATGAAGTAAGGCCCCGATTTGGTCAAGTCCTGATTGTGGTGTAAATTCTCCTCCTAGTTGTTGAGTTCAAGCGGCAGTGTTGCGCTTAGGCTCCATCTCCGCAGGTTTGTTATCGTTTTCCGAGCTCTTGTGCTCCCAGTAGGCTTCCATTCGAACAGTACAGCCGTCCAGTTGTCCACTCCTCATCCTGCTCCATCAATAGGGCCCCCAATAAACGCAGGGCTGAGTC
>JAKPFY010000313.1 GCA_029551185.1 Bacillota bacterium | reverse complement strand
CTTTCTTTTCTATAGCGGTCTTTTGCTCCGGGGTTGTGACTTTTCCTTCTATTAATATTATGCCGTCCTTGGCAGACACGCTAATAGGATGGGGCAGTGAGGCTTTGTATTCCCCAAGAGCATCCATGAGCTCCCGGGCTGCTTGTTCCGGTGTGGTTAACTCAACAGAGTGAGGAATGGGCCTTTCAGTGATGTCCACATCACGCACACCGGTGATATGGCTTACGATATCCTTGACCCCTCTGGCCTTTGCTGCAGCCCGTACTGCTGCCTTCGCTTCGCTGGGTTCATCCACGTTCCCATAAAGGTGGACAACGCCTTTCTTGCTCTCTCCGTAAACCTTGGTGATGTCCACATTAGGGGCTAGTCTCAGTTCTTCTGCGACTTCGAAGTTTACATCGTCATCGGTTATACGGCCGTCGGTTGATACCGTAAGATTGTTTTCTATCCGGGTTACGCCGCTTACACCTGAGGCGATTTCTTCGGCTCTCATTTTCTCCGCGAGCACATCAACTATGCCCTGGAGACGCACGACCCCTTTATTGGATGAGACTTTGATTCCGTATGCCCTAAGACCGGGGTCGTCCATGATTGATGAATGAACTCTTAAAGACAGGTGTTTATCGTCATTCAGGTGCATGGCATCTCCTCCTTTAACCTGATGAATGCAGGGATTGCCCATCTCCCGCAGATGTCTGATTTTAACGCCTTCCGCTTTATTTGCTTCGCTTTACATTCGTAACTCAAATATGATTTATTCTTTGTCGTAGCCAATTATAGTATTGCCTTGACAGGGCAGGTTAACCCTTTCAGATAAACTATGAGGCTTTCAGAATATCTTTCGGGCGTATAGCTATTGCCAATAGCGTGTGATAAAGTGAATCACAAAGCTCTCCTTGAGTGCCAATATAATACTATTTAAGCACATCGATAGCATTATTGCATATTTATGGGAGTATTTTCCGGCGTATTCATAATAGATATTAGCAGAAGCTGGAACGGTACCTGCTTTTAAGGTGCCAATATTTGTAATCCGCACAATGAATAAAGCCTTCAGTTGAGTTTTGGGGTAGCAAGTCGGGTAAGAAATCGCTTAAGAGAAAATGTCCTACGGCATAAGTTAGATTAGGGGAGGAACCTATCGTGTTAAAGAGAGTGGCAGCCATAATCATGGTGCTCTTGGTTGTTCTGTCGTTATCCGGTTGCTTTGGCGGAGGCGGTTCCGGCGGGGTCAAGACATTTAATGTCCTTGGTAGGGTTACTTCAACTGCGACCGGGCTTGGTATCAGCGGAGCGACTGTAAGCATAAACGATGACTATGTACGTACCACTACTGACGCGTACGGCGCATATGAGTTTAAGCGACTGACCTCTACTGACAACACTGTAACGATTAGCGTATATAAAGAGGGCTATTACCGGCCGACTCCTGAACCTTTATGTGTCGGCTCAGGAGGCAATATTCGCAAGGATTTCTCCCTGACCCCTATTTCGTCAGGCGGTGTGGGACCTGTCACGATAGAAGGATGGGTTGACTACGGATATTCTGAGCTGTACGGTCAGTCCGTCTCACATTCTGTTTCGTCATACAGGGCTTGGACAGAACCTGATATGATGAGGGAACCCGATAGAGTGATTGTCGAACTCTCAGGAGACGTCAGGACCGCAGGCATCAGCACGCTAATCAAGGATGTCAGTGCAGAAGAGTATGAAGTCAGGGATATTATCAACAGAGTCATTATTAAGGTGCCTAAGGGCGAGTCTCTCGACGATTTCATGGCGAGGCTCATGGAATCTCCCATGGTTCGGAGTGTGGAACCCGACAGCTTTGTATATGCAGCCAGGGTTCCTAATGATCCGTATTATGTGTCATCTCAGCGATCTTGGCTCCAGGCGATGAATCTTCCGGCTGCGTGGGAGAAAACTACAGGTAGCAGAGGGGTTACCATAGCTGTAGTTGATACGGGGATAAGGTATAATCACCCGGATCTTCCAAGCAAATGGGAACTGGTCCCTGGATGGGATTTTGTGGACGGAGATGCTGACCCGATTGATCCGGGCAACCCGAGCATGACAATAGCGAGTCATGGTACGCATGTTGCAGGCACAATCGGAGCTTATACCAACAATGGAATCGGTGTCGCCGGAGTTGACTGGGCAGTCGGACTTATGCCTATACGGGTTGTCAACGAATATGGAGATGGCTATGTTTCAGATGTGGCAGATGGGATCAGATGGGCGGCAGACAATGGCGCGGATGTCATTAACCTGAGTCTAGGTGGTTATGTAGAATCAGATACTCTGAGAGGTGCTGTCCAGTACGCCTATGGGCGTGGCGTTATTGTAGTCGCAGCGTCAGGGAATGAGTATTATTCCAATAAAATTGCTTATCCTGCAGCCTATGATGAAGTGATAGCGGTTGGCGCTTCCTATAAGCCCGAGTCTCCCTTAACAGTGGCGGATTTCTCAAACGGTGGTGACGGGCTGGACATAATAGCCCCCGGAGTCGGCGTATGGAGCACCAACTACAACAGTCGTACGAGGGAATTAGGTTACGAATCTGCAGAAGGAACATCAATGGCTTGTTCTCATGTTGCAGGTGCAGTCGGCCTTATGCTGGCACGCAATCCATCTCTCTCGCCATTTGAGGTCAGGAGAATCCTCCGGGAAACAGCAATCAGGCCGGGGAACGGGCAGGTTTGGGATTCGAGACAAGGGTACGGATTCATCAACGCCTACGCTGCGGTAACCCAAGCCACTCTTGATAAGGCCAGGCTAATGGTACTGGATGAGCAACTTAAGCCTGTAAGCAGTATTGTCGTTCCGGGATCTGACAGACGATTTACCATCAATGATGTCCCACAAGCGAACAGACTCTACGTTTTCGGTTGGCTGGATGTCGATGGATCCGGGGTGTTGGATGCCGGTGATTATACAGGCTGGGTAGAAATCTCGACATACGGATCCAGCTCAGTGGATGTGTCCTTCAGGTTATGGGTGCATTCCACGTGGAGTGCAAGCGATCAGGAATTTATCGCAAAAGGGCTTAAAGCAATGGGGGTCCGGTAAAAGACGAGTGACAAGTGGGAGGCAGGCGTCGGTTGGCTGTACCAAATGCGTTTTTTTGTATGATATGAGTTGACAGTGATAATTGGTTGTGTTAAATATAACGAGGGCCATTAGTAATATATAAGGAGACGATGCAATGGTCACCAATAAGTTGGAGTATCTTCTCCTGACTCTTATGGACTTAGCGATTAATGGCACTGACGAATATGTAGTATCTAAAGACGTAGCTGAGAGGCAGGGAATATCGCCGAAGTATATGCCTCAGCTAATGGCCCTTCTCACAAAAACAGGCTGGGTAGATTCTGCCAGGGGATGCAAAGGCGGAGTCAAGCTGGTGGCGGATCCTCGAGAGATCACTGTAAGTGATGTGGTGGAAGTCGCAGGCGAGCCTCCTACAATCAAACCATGCGTCTTGCCGGAATACCATTGTGAACGCAAACAAGTATGTCCTCTTAATCTATTGTGGGTCAAGGCTCAGATGAGTGTGGATCACATTGCTGAAAACACTACCTTGGCTGACCTTCTGGAGATCAAGTCCCGCCTGGAGATGAATACGCTTGAGGAGAAAGATCTCAAATCCATGCCTGGAGCATAGGTGATATGCAACGTTTAAGCATAGTTAGTTCAGACATACTTATGGCTCAGGGGATACTCCTCGGAGCCATAACAGTCTTCCGGGCATGTCTGCTAAGCCGATGGACTGAGAGAAGTCCTGTCACCTAACCTGCGGGAAGACAATCCGGCTTTCGCATCCGGGGAAGAAAAAAGCCTTTGGAAAAGGGGGAGGCCGATGACCTCATCTATTTCGGGAAGAGTCGGGGGGACTATCGGTGGGTTCACCGTCTCATGCGTAACTACGGGAGGGCGCATCACCGGACGAATTGGGGGAGATGTCTTCGGCGCAGACATTGACCTTAAAGTCGATTCGCGTCTTGGTGCTATTACAGGACGTATCGGAGGTGTTGTTATCGGCAAATCCGTGGATATCAAGTTCAAACCTGATCGTGTCTTCGGTCGACTTGGCGGTACTGTCATCGGTAACGATGTCGACATTCTAGGCACGGATCGTATCACAGGTAGATGTGGAGGGGCAAATCTCGGCTTTGACTGCAATCTTATAGTATCCCATGGGTCTATTACCGGGCGTCTTGGCGGGGGGATATACGGTAAGTCAGTTGACATTAGAATCTCAGAAGACTTCCCTCCTATAGTGTCAGCGCTAATGGCTGTTATTACGTACTACTACTATAGGGTCATGCAAAGCCGTAGTTCAGGCTCTTCCAGTGGCAGAGGCGGGAATTAATAGTCCTGAATCAGAACCCTTTGATTCAGGTTATGCTATTAGAGCAAGATTCAAGGCGTTGCTGAATTCGGTAGACATTGTAGGGACTCATATAGTGTCTTGAAGTCCGAAGAAGCGCCGAGGGAGGCTCATAAAAGACGAAACGGCCGGATTAAGATAACCCGGCCTGAGTTGCTTTGCTATTGGATAATTCGCATGCTTAATCCTGTCAGATTATCTTAATAACAACGGTTGGCACGAACAGGCTTATGCGCTTCCAGCCGCTTTACTGCAATGACTACAGGTGTAATTATAACTGCAGCTAATATCGCTTCCGGTGCCCCTTGGAGCAGAGCTATGCCAATTGCCCCTTCAGCGCCTGAGAGAGGCATATACCCGAACATGACTGCCAGACCCAGGGTTCCCACGGTATTCGTCAGGCTTCCGGCAATTGCGGCAAGCGGGATGCTCCATGGCTTCTTGCCACATCCTGCGTATACCAGGTATGATACTATACCAATGAGAAGGCGTGCAGGGATAACGACTCGTGGGTCTGCCAGAAACCTAAGAGTGAAAAGGCCGAAAATAAGTCCGACGAATGATCCGACGACAGGTCCTTCCAGAATACCTGCGAGTTCCACGGGGACATGCATGAGAGTTGCGGCGCCTGCCGGAGTGGGCATCGGGATGAATCCAAGCCCTGTAATGCCAAGAACCAATGCCAGGGCTACCAGTAAACCCGAAATAACTATCTGCCTCGTATCAAGTTTCATTTTACGACACCTCCGTTCCAGCCCCTTTCCGGGTGCCGGACGTTATGAATTGCTGAGCAAAGCCGACAAGTAACTGTGATGGAGCAGATTTCCGGTCTCAAGAGGATCCGGAGTCTGCATCCAGTTATGTTTCATCCTATGCTCCGATATATCCACTATATTATTCACGGCATAAATGAAAAATCCTTCTATGTGCGGCTAACAAACACTGCTTGCGTCAGGAATC
Organism: Bacillota bacterium; assembly: GCA_029551185.1. Taxonomy (GTDB): domain Bacteria; phylum Bacillota; class SHA-98; order UBA4971; family UBA4971; genus UBA4971. Next base: position 22,904 of record JAKPFY010000313.1, on the reverse strand, counting down.
GATCCCAGCCCGGAGGCGTTCTTAATACCTCGTATGACTGCAATTTCCATTGTGCGTGTTGCAGCTTCTCCAACAGCCGATATGTCAGATGCAAGCTCTCCGGTAAGTGACGCGTTACCTGTTGAAAGTGCAAAAATCGTATCTCCGTCGTACATTGTGTGTACGGGATGTATCACCCTGGCCAAGCCGTCATGTGCCATTTGAGCGACTTTGTTTGCGCCTTCTTTAGATAAGGCTGCGTTTGTAGCTATTACTCCGATAGTGGTGTTGCCTGCAAAGCCCCGTAAACTACCTGTACTGCTTCCATGCTTCTTGCTGTCATGATCGCCGGTCTGACATGTCTTGGACAGAAACTTGCGGGCGTCCCTGTCATATGCGCCTGCAATTATTTCCCCTGATTTTGGGTCTACTATGTTGCCCAGCGCGTTGACTACTACTATTGCACCGACAATAACAGGGACTTGCCTTCTGCTTGAATCATTGCCTGTACCCAGCGTTACAGACCAAGTCCCCAGCCCGCCTTTCATGGCGTGCCGGAAGCCGTGAAGCTTGCCTACAGTTGCGCCTATTCCCGCTCCGACATTGCCTTCCGCCGGTGGGCAAGAAGACGCGTTTTTGCATGCCAAGTACCCCATTTCGCGGTCAGGACGCGCTTTTGGGCTTCCAATGTCAAGGTCAAAAATAACAGCCCCGCCGACAATGGGAACCACACCAAAGCCTGTCTCGAATCCAACGCCCCGCTCCTCCAGGAACTTCATAGCGCCACACGCTGCATCCAAGCCATATGCGCTACCGCCGGCCAACATAATTGCATGGACCTTCTCTACCAAGTTACAAGGCCGCATAAGATCAGTCTCTCTGGTGCCCGGGGCTGACCCCCTTACATCCACCCCGGCTACTGCACCGTCCATAGCCATCACGACAGTGCAGCCGGTAAGCCCTTCTCTGTCCTCAGCATGTCCCACAAGCACTCCCGGCACGTCTGTGATACTTCCCAATTCCCAACACCCCGTTTATCTGCGCTTTCAACATGTTGCGACAGATTGTGATTCTATGTTACTACCCTACAAGTTGATGCGCCAGTTCTTTTAAGAACAGCTCAACGTCACTGACGATACCCACAGCCTGGTGACTTCCGCGGTCTGCAAGCTTTGTGACAGTAGCAGGGTTAATGTCAACACATACTGTTTTTACGCGCCCCGGCAATAGGTTGCCTGTAGCGATAGAGTGCAGCATTGTAGACAGCATCAGCGCCAACTCGACGTCTTTCAAATTGCGACGCATGGCTTCTTGAGCTTTAACAGAATCGGTAATAACACCCGGCATCGGGCCATCATCCCGTATCGACCCTGCCAGCACATAATCTACACCGTGTTTTACACACGAGTACATGACTCCTTTGGTAAGAACGCCTGCTTCTACGGCTTTTTCAAAGCTCCCATACTTGCGGATAGCGTTAATCGCTTTGATATGGTGGATATGACCTTGAGGAGCTGCAATCCCGGTTTCCAAATAGACGCCTAAAGATGTCCCGAGCAAGGCCCACTCTACATCATGGGTCGCTACTGCATTTCCACCGAATAACACGTTTATATAGCCTGCTTCTATAAGGGAGGACAGGTGCTTGCCTGCGCCGGTATGAATAACCGCAGGTCCTACCACTGCAAGGATTTTCTTGCCACTGGCTCTGATGTCTTTCATCGTCTCCGCGATATTGGCCAAGGCCAGAATCTTAGGACGTTCGCTGGAGACCGCGCTTCCCATGAAACTGAAGACCTCTCGTTTTCTTGACTTCTCCAAGGGAACCACCTTGATGCCTTTGCCTCCGACAATTACGTTGTCACCTTTTCTAATGTTGCCTATAGGCATACAGCGAGCTGTCGGAGGAGTAACGGAGAAGTCTACGACAATTCCGCAGTCCATTTCAATATTGTCCACAGGAATCCACGAACCACGGATTTTCACAAACGTGTCCAGATTTGTGCTGGAATAGAAGTTGTCAGGGAATACTCCGTCTTGCGGCGCAGGTTCTGTTGTTATCTCATCCTGATGGATTTCGACCGCGCCTAATGGCCTTGTTTCATCCAGTATCGTGTCAAGATCTTTCTGGCTTTCAGCTTTAATCAGTATTCTGGCGTAACTAGGGTCTTCATTTTTCCTACCTACTTTGAATTCTTCGATGTCGAAGTCGCCACCTCGTTCGATAATAGCGTCTAGCACCTTAGGAAGGGTCCTCGAATCGATAATATGTCCCGAGAGTTCAATAACGGTACTCGTCAACATAACTCACCCCTTCTTTTCCCTTCTTTATTTCTTGTAGGTAGGCTTAAGCCTATCCTGTCTTGAGCTCCGCTACTTGGCGGGCATCAGCTTATCCATATCCAATTTAGCTTTCTCAGCCTTATAGTAATCGTAAGACTCAGGGAAGCCCAGAGGCCCTGCCACGAAGCTTTGTGGCCATTGCCCTCGATAGGTATTGTAAGCTCTGATAGACACTTGCCAATCATCCAGTGCTGTGCGAATCTCATTTACCGCTTCTTCAAGGCTGCGCATGGTCTGTTGTACTATAGGAGGCGAAAACAGCTGAGGATAGGCTTCTTGAAGAGCGACAACATTAGCGGACAGTGAAAGTCCGCGAGCCGCTTCCTGGAATCTCGTAGCCGCCTCGATAGTCTTATCAGGATCTCCTTCAGCAACTGCGTCTCTGAATTCCCGGCCCGAGCGATCCAAAGCTTCCGCTCTTGCTCTTATCACATCAGTTAGGGTGTCCTTTTCGTGTTCAAGGAAATCTTGCTGAATTGCCCATATTCCCTTTATTTTCTCGCTCAACGTTTCAAGAGCAGCCCCATAACGACCTTCTTGCGCCAACACACTTTGCTGTCGCTGAACCAGGTTTCTCTGTATCCCCATAATCCAGTAGAATCCGGAAATAACCACAACTAGGATTACAATACCTATTATTGCCCCCCATAGGCAACCTTTTCTCATTTCTCCCGCCTCCCGTATATCCTTCCGACGATATCATGGATATTTCTTGCGATAGATATCACTGTTCCGTCAAGATCGTCAGCATTAGCGTATGAGGCTGCCTCTTCAAGAAGAGGGCCCATATCAGATGACGTCAGCTTCGGCAAGCCTCTGCCGATACTATACCAAACTCTTCCTGATTCGCGATCTGCGTCAGGTATTATCAAGAATACAATACCGTTGTTCCGGTGGGATCCTTCCGCTTCACCCAGCCTGATCCATCTACCGTAGTGAGTGGACCATTCAACCGGGTGTTTGACGCCTTTTTGGACAACGATTGCTATCTCAGCGATACGCTGGGATTTCAAGTCGTTGAGTGTTTCATCTGCCATCCGGACGGCAGGCTCCCCTACCAGATAGTCCGGGTCAACTACCCAGTGATTGCCGAGGGGTGGGAAATCAGGGTCACCTGACGGAACTTCTACATTTTCATCATAAGGCCTGTCCAGCAGCCTGCTTTTAGACTGCGGAGCCTTTTTTTCAATCTGACAACCTGAGACTGTTACCCCGATAAGGGCGATCACAAGCAACGGGCAGAGGAGCCGGAACAAAAGTATACATACGCCTCGCAGGCAGGCAGGAGAGGCCAAACCTATGCAGTCGGTCTTTACCGTACTTTGTCTTCGGAACGTATCGCTGTCCGCCTTAATACCTGTGGAATGAGTTGAGCGATTTTTGCATGTCATGTTTAAGACCATGCCATGTCAGCTCTTTTCGCATCATCTTCTTTAACGCTCTTATCAATCCGGCTGAACTTCCGGGTGCAACCTGCGCCTCTTCCTCCTGCGCACGCGCAAGCGCAAGCACAGGATACACAGGCGCATGCGCACGACACACAATGACACCCGCCGGCCCTTCCGCCAAATCCGCCGCCACCGCTTCCGGATTTCTTGGAATTCCCTGAGCCGGAAGCGTCTCCCGTTTTACCGGGTTGCTTCCCTTCATTTGAACCTGTCTTGACTATGACAGGGGTGCCGAAGGGTCTTGGAGTTCCATAGTAAATTCCACGCCTGCCCCGGTAATACCTTCGACGGCTTCTGAGGATAGCGTTGAGAATCACAAGAAACATGACGATGACAATGAAAAGAACACAAAATCCCACAATAGGAGGTGCGCCATTATTCGCAGGTCTCCCTTTTGGGCTTTGCTCAAGCTCAGTAAAGACTTCAGACGAAAATGCGAAATTTACCTTGAAACGCTGACCCGGCCCGAGCTTTGACACCCATACTGCCCTGTCACCGGTTTTTTCGTAGGGGGTAGGTGATATGAATTTCAGATCCTCCTGGGACCAGGGGTTTTGTAAGATAATGACCATGCGCTCAACTGTGATGTCATCGTACCAACCCGGGGTGAATGAGAATTCAACATGCGAGTCGTCTTTAGGGTATGCCACTTTGTGTTGAGTTACGGTAAATCCGAAATCAAAACTCTCTCCTTTTCCGTAATCACGGTCCAGTTGGACGAAAACCCCGCTCCACGCACCTTGATTGTCAGACCTGACCTTAGTGGCTGCCCCGCTCCACGAAGTGATTTTATAGTCTGCGTTTGGCAGGCCTACAGTGACCCAGGGCGCTGTCCCGCTTAATACTTCCCACTCTTGTCTGTAGTCAGCCACCCAGCTGCCGTCAGGCTGAGGGGTTATTTCCACTGTATAGTTCCTGATCTTGAAGGTTCCGGTATCCGCGAATACAGGGACTCCAAAGACGCAGCAGATGACGGCAAGGAAGACACATGCCTTTATGACCGTTATGCCTTTTATGCCCGGAAGCCTTTGCTTCATGACAATGTCCTCCTTTTCTCCACCCTATCAGCGTCTGTTTCACTTCCTGTATCGCTTGCGCCTCCGGGAGGCAAGACGTGTTCTATTTGGCAGGCGCCGCCGCATATGGCAAGGTGTTCGCATTCTTTGCATTTCTGATCCGTGAATTCATGCTCTCTTATTCTGCGCGCTAATGGGTGGTTGAAGATTCGTGCCCACGGAACGGTAAGTATATTGCCAAGCCCTTCATCATGCAGCCATGACTGGCACGGGACCACTACCCCATCAGGCCTTACCGCCATATTGGTGATACACGCAGAACACGATTTTGGTCCTAAACCGAAGTCAAGGGGATTAAACTTAAGGTAACACGTAGGAGTAAACCAGTTGAATTCAATGTTAAGTTCATTTGCGGTCTGAACGGCCTTTCTAAGGACTGCTTCAAGTTCAGTTTCTTCCAAGGCTTGCTTGTGGTTTGCGCCGAGCCCGGTCTTGATCAGACTGTTGCATCCGATATAGCGTACACCCAAACCTCGAAGAAAGCGAATGAGCTCAGGGAAGTCGTCTGCGTTTTCCCGGGTCAGGGTTGTATTGGTGGATGTATATAGCCCTGCGTCCAGCGCAGCGCGAATCCCACTGACTGTCTCCGTCCATGCTCCTTTGGATCTTACAATCCTGTCGTGAATTTCAGGATTGGCTGATTCTATGCTTATCTGTACATAATCCAAGCTTACGCCTTTTAAGTCTTTGGCAAGACCGGCCAGGGTTCTACCGTTAGTGATAAGTCCTGTCACAAATTGCTCGGCATACCCCACGAGTTCAACCAGGTCCGGCCTGGTTGTAGGTTCCCCTCCTGTAAAGTCTATGTGGGGGATACCGGCTTCCCACAGTAAATCAAGGGCTTTTTTCCAGGAAGCAGTGTCCAGCTCGGGTATATCAGGCATATCCGACGCATAACACCACGCACACGCGTTTTGGCAGCCTGAACCCTTCATAGACGATATCATAAGATCCATCCTGGCAGGTGCCTGCCATTCCTGCCAAGTGATAACCTCTCCCTCTATGCCTTTATCCTGTGGGCATGCTCCTTTGGACAGTTCCACGATGAGTCCGTAGATATAGTCGATATCCTCCTCAATCCGGGATACAGGTGTTCTTGGATAGAGACCATGGACCCGATGGGCGATATCCCTTTTAATCATGAGCCAGGTCTCGTAAGAGACCTCTTCCCCGGGCTGTGTTTTATCCTCAACAGTCTCAATAAGCGCCTGAACTATATCAGCTGCGGAATCCTCAAGCAAGAGAAGCTGAGTCCCGTTTATCCATAACATTGATGATTTAGGTTTTCTAAAGAAGTCCCGGAGGCTTCTCTTCGGCCTTCTCAGGTGGAGCCTGATTACGCCCGGTCCTTCAGGGTCCAAGGTCACATGAAACATTCCTGAGTCTTTGTGTCGGCGATTAAAACCTGGATTCATAATGCCCCTCCCTTATCAAACAGACCTTCGGATAAAGAATGCCTTAAGTTCTCTTCAACGTCAAGGGGAATCTCGGCCTGTATTCGGAAAAGAGGATTTTTCATCAATAAGAGGAACATTTTACGAAAGAGCGGGGGAATAATCCATGAGTGTAAGATTTATACTTGGGCGGGCGGGAACAGGCAAAACCCGAACCTGTCTTGAGAATATCAGAGAAGCCCTTATCGAGGACCCAAGCGGGCCTCCTATAATGCTGCTTGTCCCGGATCAGACTACATTCCAAATGGAGCATATGCTTATTAATATGCCTGATTTACAGGGTTTTGCACGTCTCAGGGTGCTCAGTTTTTCAAGACTTGCGGCCAATATTCTTACAGAGCTTGGGGGAGGCGGGCGCAAGCACATAAAAGAGCTGGGCAAGATCATGGCTTTGAGGTCCTTGGTTCAGGAGAATGCGGACAGCCTCAGACTTTTTGCTCCGGCCTCGAAGCAATACGGGTTCGCGTCTTGCCTGTCTTCGACTTTGAAGGAGCTCAGAATGTATAATATCAGCCTTCTTGATTTAGAGAAGGCCTTAAGCGAATTAGAAGAAAAGGGTATGGGTGACGCCCCCGTTGCTCTCAAACTGCACGATCTTATAGTCTTGACCAGGGCTTACCGGGAGTATCTTGGCGAACAATATCTTGATCCTGACGAATACTTGACTTCCGCTGCACCAAGAATAAAGAAGTCCCGCTTGGTGCGGGATGCGACTATCTGGATAGACGGGTTTTCAGGGTTTACTCCTCAGGAGTATTCTGTGCTGGGCGCATTGTTTATAGCTGCCGGAAAGGTGAATATAGCCCTCTCGCTCGATCCCCGGGAAGCAGATTTGCCACTCAGAGAGATAGACCTTTTTCATCCGACTTGGGAGACGTATGATTATCTTTCGAAACTCGCCTGCGAGCTTGACGTAGAGATAGAACCCCCTTTAATTCTTGACGGCAACGACGCGCGGAAGCGGGCGCCTGCCCTTTGCCATCTTGAGAAGGAACTGGCCTTCCGGCCCCTTCGGCCTTTCTCCGGGGCGCCGCAGGGCCTCAAGCTGGTAGCTGCAGCGAATCCCAGGGCGGAGGTGGAAGCTGTAGCCCAGGAAATCGTAAGGCTTGCAAGAGAAGAAGGCATGCGCTTCCGTGAGATAGGAGTCATAGTCCCTGCCCTTGACGAATATCACGATCTGATTGCGCCTATTTTCAAAGACTACGGGATTCCCTGCTTTATTGACAGGAGACGCCCGGTGTCTCACCACCCCTTAATAGAGCTTATCAGATCAGCCCTTGAGGTTGCTTCCTATGGATGGCGCAAGGAGCCTGTTTTCCGGTACCTGAAAACTGACCTCGTCCCGGTTTTACGCAAAGAAGTCGACATCTTGGAAAACTACGTATTAGCCCACGGGATTCAAGGCGCTCTTTGGCTTGACGCAAATCCCTGGATGTTCAAGAGGGCATGTTTTCCTGATGAGCCCGGGGAAGCCATGCCGGAAGAAGAATCGACTTGTGAGAGTATTGATGATATCAGAAGAAGAGCCACCCAGGATTTATTGTCTTTCTACTATAAGGCGCAAGGACGGGGAATCTCTGTCCGGGACATGGCTGAGGCCCTCTTTGAGCTCCTTGCAAGCCTTGAAGTTTGCGAGCAATTGGAGAAATGGAGAAAAGAGTGTATTAATTCAGGGGATCCGGAAAGCGCCAGAGAACATGAACAAGTATGGAATGCGGTTATCGACTTGCTTGATGAAGTCGTCCGGGTGTTAGGGGACAAAGAGACGACTTGCGATGAGTTTATGGAGATAATCGAAGCCGGGCTGGAGAATCTGACTCTCGGGCTTATTCCGCCTGCTTTAGACCAGGTGATAGTAGGCTCAGTGGACAGATCAAGACATCCTCCGCTAAAGGGCGCTTTTCTGATAGGAGCTACATATGATGCTTTCCCTAAACTGACGCCTGAGGACACTATTCTTACGGATAGAGACAGGCAGCGCTTGGGAGAGTTCAATCTAACCTTAGCGCCTGACAGCCGTGTTTGCCAATTCCACGAACAATACAACGTCTATGTGGCTTTGACCAGAGCATGGGACTTTCTCATGATAAGTTATCCCCTTGCAGACGGGGAAGGAAAAGCCAAGCGTCCTTCCCAAGTCATAGGGCAGATCAAGGAGCTTTTTCCTGACCTCAAAGAAGAATTCAAAGGGGCGGACATCCCCTCGCCCGTGGAAGATGCGTTAGATGCAATTACGTCAGAGCGAAAGGCTTCCGCCCTTCTTGCCCGGGTTTTCCGGAGGAAACGCCTGGGACAGGACATAGACAGATTCTGGCTGGATGTTTACGAATGGCTTGTGAGCAAGCCTGATCGTCGAAATGATGCCCGATTTGTCTTTGGGAGTTTGAGGTTCACTAACGATGCCGAAAGGCTCAGTAAGCCGATAATTGATTCCTTTTTCGAAGGTCGTTTTCTGACCAGTGTAACCAGGCTGGAGAGGTTCGCGTCATGCCCTTTCGCTCACTTTGCCAGGGATATTCTAGGCCTTACTGAGCGGGAGCTCTATAAGCTGGAACCTCCGGGGATGGGTATGTTCATGCATGAAGCAATGAGGCTTCTGTATGCTCGTCTCGGTGATTCCGGAAACTTGGCGAAGATGGGACCTTGCGAAATCGCTACACTTGTCCAAGAGGTAGTAGAAGAGTTAGCGCCTAAATTGCAGAATGAAATCCTTCTCTCATCTGCCAGATATCGTTATATGACAAGAGTTCTAAAGAGAATCCTCCAAAACTCAGTAGGCGCCTTGGCTGAACATGAAAGGCGCGGCGAATTCAGGCCGATAGGTCATGAAATAATCTTTGGCGCACCCGGGCATTTGCCTGCTCTCACCCTTAAGTTGGATACCGGTGGGGAGGTAGCTATCAGAGGACGTATAGACAGGGTTGATGTTGCAGAGTCGGGAGAGGACCGCTATTTAAGGGTTATTGATTACAAGAGCAGCACTCGTAAGTTAAAGCTGCATGAGGTTTATTACGGACTCGCTCTTCAACTCCTTGTCTACCTTTTGGCTGCCATGGAAAGCCAAGAGCGCTTGCTTAAGGCAAAAGCCAGACCTGCAGGCGCTTTGTATTTCCCAATGACTGACCCGATTATTTCAGCTAAAGGACCGCTTGACGACGACAAACTGGAAAAGCAGCGGATGAAAAAATTAAGGATGAACGGGATCATTGTAGGTGACGCGGATGTAATAAAGCTGATGGATTCAGATGTGACAGACGGGGGTACATCTGACTTGGTAGCTGCAGGCGTGACGAAGACGGGGAAGGTCAGCAAGTCGTCAGGCGTTTGTGTTGTTGAAAGAGAGAAATATGAGGTTCTATGCGAATTCCTGAAGGACAAGATCAAGGAGCTCGGAGAAGCGATTCAAAGCGGTGAGATAGGGATAAGGCCATACAGGCAAGGAACGAAAAGAGCGTGCAAGTATTGTGAGTATAAGCCTGTATGTGGGTTTGATGTCTTAATCCCCGGCAACGAATACCGTTCTGTCAGAGGCTTTAAGGATGACGAGTTTTGGGAAATAATCGAAGGCAGAACTTGCGCTTCCAAGGAGAAAGGGGATGAGGCATGACATGACAGATCAGATGAAATCTTCTGTTATTCCCCGGGAAGCCCCGTGGACTGACGAGCAGTGGGAAGCGATAACTACAAGGAGCAGGAATCTCTTGGTCTCAGCTGCAGCAGGCGCAGGGAAAACTGCAGTCCTGGTTAGGCGGGTGATATCCCTCATTACCCATCCTACGGATCCTATGGATATAGACAGGTTGCTCATTGTTACTTTTACTGATGCAGCAGCAGCTGAGATGAGAGACAGAATAGCCAAAGCCCTCGAAGAGGAACTGGATCATACACCGACAAGCGCAAGGCTTGCCAGACAGTTGGCTCTTGTCAACAAAGCGGACATATCTACGCTTCATTCATTCTGCCATAAAATCATCAGGCAGTATTTTTACAGACTTGATATTGATCCTGCGTTTCGAGGGATGGACGATGTAGAAAGCCGGTTGCTTCAACTGGAAGTTATAGATGATTTATTTGAACGTTATTACGATGATCCCGCCTTCGAAGAAACCTTCACCGACCTTGTGGATAAGTACGGGGGAGGGCGCGGGGACGAAAACCTGAAGGACTTGGTTCTTCGCGTCTATGATTTTTCGCGTAGCAGGCCTGACCCGGATATGTGGTTCATCCGTCTGGTTTCTATGTTCTCTATTGGCGCAGACGCCCATATTAACGATCTGCCTTGGACATCCCTTGCGCTTCAAGGGATAAGCCGTAAAGTGTCTATGGCATACAGAAATCTTGGTCAGGCTCTTGAGATTGCCGGCATGCAAGGAGGCCCTGACACTTATGGGGAATTGCTCCTCGAGGAGTTTGAGGCTTGCGGAAGAATACTCGAGGCATGTAAGGACAAGGATTGGGAAAGAACCCGATCCCTTCTGAATGCACTGGAATTTCGGAGTCTCCCAAGCGTAAAGCGAGGCGCTTGTGATGACGCCTTGAAGAAGAGGGTACAGGGACTCCGGAATGAAGCGAAGAAGGATTTGAGAAATGTGAGGGATGAGTGTTTTTCCAGATCCCCTGAGGAGCTGGTTGATGATATCAGAGGCACGTCATCCTGTATGAAGACATTTGTCGCTGTGGCGAAGGACTTTGGGAAAGCATATACCGCCGCGAAGCGCGAAAAGAATCTCGTGGATTTCGGGGATATGGAACATCTGTGCCTTAAAGTCCTCAGGGAGTGGGATGACGTCGGAGGCATGTGGGTGAAATCCGATGTGGCAAAGGAGCTTTCTAATAGGTACCGTGAAGTTTTAGTTGATGAGTACCAAGACATAAACCCGGTCCAGAACGAGATTCTACGTTTTGTCTCATCCTCCCGCAATAGTTTCATGGTAGGCGATGTGAAGCAGAGCATATATAGGTTCCGCCTTGCTGAGCCAAGGCTCTTTATGGACAAATACAAAGAGTTTCCAAAAGCGGACACAGACAGCGAGAATAAGCGTATTGATTTGTCCAGGAATTTCCGCAGCAGACAAGGGATAGTTGACTCAGTGAATTTCATTTTTCGTCAGGTGTTCTCACAAGGCGTAGGCGAAATTGACTATGACATTGACGCCGAATTGGTGGCGGGAGCGTATTATCCTCCTCCTGACACAGGACTTTTCAGAGGAGATTGTGACAATCCCCCGACAGAGGTTTATCTTATTGACAGAGGCGCTACGGAAGAGGCGGAATCTCCGGGTGATTCAGCCGGGTCGCCTGATGTGTCAGATGACAGCCATGTGCAAGCCGGAGATGAGGCCGAAACTGAAGAGGACTTGGAAGACCTCGAAATCTTGGAAGTTGAGGCGCGTCTCATGGCGCGGCGGATATCCGAAATGGTGCGTGGCACAAAAGAGAGGCCGGGCCCGGAGTTTCAAGTGTGGGATAAGGAGCGTAAGGCGTACAGGCCGATATCATACAGAGATATTGTTGTGCTCATGCGCGCCACAAAGGGAAGGGCAAACACAGTGTTGGAAGTGTTCAGGCAGGCAGATGTGCCTGCCTATGCCGAGCTTGGGACAGGATACTTCGAGGCGGTGGAAGTAGAAACCATGCTGTCGCTCTTGAAGATAATCGACAATCCCATGCAGGATATTCCCCTGGCTGCGGTGCTTCGCTCGCCGATAGGCGGATTCTCCCATGATGAACTGGCTAAAATCCGCTTATGCAATAGAGACACAGACTTTTATCATGCTTTGGAGACTGCTTCATCCTCATCGGGTTCTTGTCCGGAGGAATTAGCTTCTAAGGCAGCAGGATTCCTGAAGAGACTTGAGTCTTGGCGGACTGTCGCCAGAAGGGTCCCTCTTTCCGCTTTGGTATGGCAGTTATACCGGGATACTAAGTACCTTGACTATGTAGGCGGAATGTCAGGAGGCATTCAGCGTCTGGCGAATCTTCGAGCTTTTCATGAACGGGCAAGACAGTTTGACAGGTTCTCTCGTCAAGGCCTCGTAAGGTTTCTCCGGTTTATCGACGAATTAAGAGAGGCTGAAGGGGATCTGGGAACAGCCCGAGCCTTAGGAGAAGCTGAAGACGTTGTAAGGATTATGAGTGTGCACAAGAGCAAGGGTTTGGAATTTCCGGTGGTTTTCATCCCTGATATGGGTAAGCAGTTCAACCTAAAAGACCTTGACGCTGATATTCTCCTCCATTCAGAAGTCGGGCTGGGTCCCATGTACTGTGACTCTGCAAGGCGGATAAAGTACCCTACTCTTGCGCATCATGCCGTAAAAGAAGCAAAGCGCAGGGAGGCTTTCTCCGAAGAGATGCGCATTCTTTACGTGGCTATGACCCGGGCAAGAGAGAGATTGGTCATGGTGGGCTCATCGAAAAACTTAGAGAAACAGGCTTCCAAGTGGTGTAACAACCTTTCGGAAACCGGGTGGGGTTTGCCTGAAGAGGTTTTGTACTCAGCCAAGGGGTTCTTGGATTGGGTCGGCGCCTCTCTTGTTCGTCACAAAGACGGGGTTTGTATTCGTGAGTCTGCAACTTGTAACGCATTTCCTGCTGATTCTGAGGTTTTTAATGATCCTGCCGGGTTTAGTGTGAAGGTGTTTTCTGTTTCTCAGGCATGCTCAGGGTATGAGGAGCTTACCGATTCCCGGATCAAAGGCTCTGACATTGATTGGAACCTCGTTGCGCAGGCCAATCCCCTTGGCAGGCAAGTTGAGCCCGGGCTGTGGCAGGAAATCGAAAAACATGCGTGCTGGAGATATCCGTACAGCCTGCTGACAGAGAGGGCGGCTAAAGTAGCTTGGCCCGAGATAAAGCGAAGATTCGACTCAAGCATAGAAGACGCCGAATTCAGGCGTGAAGATACGATAATAGCAAGGCTTTTGCCAGGCGGGCTCACACAGCGCCCCGGGTTTCTCCAATCGGTTGATATTACTCCTCTTGAACGTGGGGAAGCGACTCACCTTGTCATTCAACACCTGGATCTGAAAGGGCAGTTAGATGTCCCGGGTATTCGTGAAAGTATTGAGCAAATGATTGACGCTGAGCTGCTTACCCATGAGTTGGCGCTTGCAGTTGACATTCCGTCCATTTGCGATTTGTTTAACAGCCCCCTGGGTATTCGTATAAAGGCATACCCGGATAGGGTTATGCGAGAGGTTCCTTTTTCTCTCGGAATTCCGACTTCACGAATTTACCCTGAGCTTTCCGAACTTGTTCCGGCGGTTTCTGAAGACGAACGTATTTTAGTGCAGGGTATTATCGATTGCGTTATTGATGAGCGTGATGGATTCGTGCTAATTGACTTTAAGACAGGCGGAAGGCTATGGGATGATCCCGAAGCTATTGCCCTTAGGTACGCAGGTCAGATCTCCGTATACAAGGAAGCTTTGGAAACTATCTATAAGAGACCTGTAAAAGAGGCTTATATATACCTTCTTGGGATTAGGAAGGCTGTCTCTATGTAGGAGTGGGACGCAGGTCTTCAGCCATAACCTATCTCTCATATCATCATATCATGACTTCTTCCGGTTGCCGGGAACCGTCACACACGTGACAATATTCTGGCCGGACAGACGTATCTTAAGACAGCATTGCTGATACGCACAGGGCAAGGCATACGTATCAGCAATGCGAGTCTAAGCGGAAAAGGCATATGAAACATGATGGAAATCACGGCACAACAATCGGCCGTCTTCTGATAACGTTTCCGAACCTGTCGATAACGGTTTCAATCTTGATAGTAAAATCCCCGAGCACCTTCAGTTTATCTATGGACGAAAGGTTCATAAATTGATGAAGCGTGACTTCCAACTGTCTGTAAAGGTCATCCAGTTCTTCTTCGCGAGCCTTCATCCGTTCTGTTTTCTTTTGCATATCATTCTTCATGCGTTCAATTTCCCGCTCTTTTTGGGCTAATTCCTCAAGGAGTTGTTGCTCGCGTTCCAGTTGCCGTTGAATATCTATCAGCCGATCGACAAACCCTTTAAGATCAAGCATGCCATACAAGCGTTTTTCTATACGCTCAACTCTCTGAGGCAGACTCAGAAGTTCGTCCATGGGATCCCGTTCCATACTTGGTTTAGCATCCGGTATAGTCTGCGGAAGAATACTTTCGACAAGACTCCGGGTCTCATGCGATTCAATCGTTACTTTCTCAATAGGCTTATGGACTTCTTCTGTTAAAGTATTATATCCTTCTGATTCAGCACGCTGCTTGATGACAGTGTAGAATCTATGTCTCAGAGTAAGGTACGGGACTTGAAAAAGTTCTGCAAGCCTTTGGATTTCTTGCTTCCTTTCCCCCGGTTTTCTGTCCAGGACCTTCATGAGAAGCTCATCTTCATACTCTGTGAATACATGACGATTTCTTTTCTTCTTGGGTTTTTCCTGGATGGATACGTCAGGCGCAACTTCAACCATCTCAGTATCCACTGACTCTCTCACGCTTTCCATTGTTTGATGCCCTCCTGTCTAAGCCGGACTTATCAAGATCAGTATAAGTATTCCTTCTTGCAGTAGTGCTTATGCTTCATACTGATACACTATGACCATTTGCCATAGGAGGGACTCAACATCTCCGACTGTCTTTATCCTCTGCGGCTCGATGTGCGGGTTCTTGGTCCTAAACCAAGGATAAGCATGACGACAATGGAGATAATAAGCTCAGGCACCATATAAGACGCATTATATGTCGCTGAGTAGACCCATACGTTAGTACCTTCAGGGGCATAAGTTGCGAAGAATACCGCTCCGGATATTACATGCATGGCAAACCTGCCCAGTCCGCCCAGGATGATGCCTAACACCTGGTATCTTCGGAAGAAACCTGCTAATCCAAGGAAAGCGAAGGCCAAGGGGTAGTCAAGGATCAGCTGAAGCGGGTGAACGACAAAAGGACCCAAGAGCAGCTTCAGAAGCCCAAACGTAAGGCCTGTCATTATGCCTACGCCCCCGCCGCTACGGAGCGCGACATAGAAAATGGGCAACATTTCCAGGGATATGGATCCCCCTTGCGGCATTCTGTAGATGCTGATCATACTCAATATCATAGAAAGGGCCACAGTTACGCCGATTTCAGTTAGCCTATAGGCAGGTCTTACGCTTGTAGTTGATTTTGTCCTTGAAGGATTGGTAAGCCATAGAAGATATATTAATACACCTATAGCTAGGATTATTAAAACGTTTTCCGTCTTCAAGAGGACATCTCCGATAGTCCTTAACCATGATAAATCCGTCATCATTAACCCCTCCGAAGTTGCCCGGGGTTACTCCCGGGCAGTTTTTGTGGTATATGTGTCCTAATATACTCCGCGACTTAGAGGCTACTAACACTAAAGGCCGCGGAACTTCACTTTGTCCGCGGCCTTTCCAGCCTGATTCTTGACCTCACTTTAAACCAAACTGCACCCGCTTCCCTACGCTGGCATTACCCAGTGCATTACCTTGATTCAGGTTCGAAGGGTAGGCTTATCTCAGGCCTTCTCAGCCGCACAAAGATGTGCAGCACCCCTAGCGGACATCCTCTATGTAGTTTTTATGTCTCCATTATGACATTCCTTACGAATGAGCGCAAGAGGCCTGTGGCAAACTAGGGCTATGAAAGTTGCTTTTTTTGAGGTGGAGAAATGGGAAAAGGATAGGTATCGCACGCGCCTTCGCGATGTTGAACCTGTATTTTCCCCTGAGACCGTGCAAGAGACAGATCTTACCGAGCTCCTGGATTCATGGGGTATATGCGTGTTTATATATTCGCGTCTTACTTCCGATATTCTCAAAAAATTTCCTGACTTGAAGGTAATAGCGACAAGGTCTACGGGTTTTGATCACATAGACATTGATTATTGCAAAAAGCATAAGATTTCCGTATCGAATGTGCCTTTCTATGGCGAAAACACCGTAGCGGAGCATACATTTGCCCTGATACTGGCCCTTTCGCGTAATGTCCACAAGGCTTATTGCAGGACTATCCGTCAGGATTTTTCTCTCGAGGAATTGCAGGGATTCGACCTGAAACGCAAGACTCTCGGGGTTATCGGATGCGGCAAAATTGGCTTGCACGTGATCAGAATAGCGAAAGGATTCGGTATGGAGGTTCTCGCCTATGATACCAAGAAAGAGGTTTTTCTGGCAGAAGTCTTAGGTTACCGTTATGTCCCATTCGAAGAGCTCCTTGGGGCGTCAGATGTAATATCTCTTCATGTGCCGTACAATAAGAACACGCATCATTTGATAAGCAAGGACAGCTTAAAGAAAGTCAAAAGAGGCGCGGTTTTGATAAATACCGCCAGAGGCGGACTGGTTGATACTGAAGCTTTGGTATGGGCGTTGGACAATGGCATCCTGAGAGGCGCAGGCCTTGATGTCCTGGAAGGAGAAGAACTCATGCTTGAAGAGGGATACGTCTTAAAAAAGGATTATTCAAAAGACGTCCTTAAGGCATTTGTGCAAAACCAAATTCTGTTGCGTAGAGAAGATGTTGTAATAACCCCCCATAACGCCTTTAACAGCCGCGAAGCCACTTTGCGTATCCTCGATACTACTTGCGAGAATATTCACAGATTCATTGAAGGGCGTCCTCAAAATCTGGTTGTCCCATAGCGTTCGGGAAAGGCCTTTCTGAACGGGTTTTGACAGAGCTTTCCGCAATTCGCAAAGTGTTCTGAAGCGTTCTTCCTGGAGGACTTTAGAACGGTTTGCCGAATGGATACCAAAGGGTGCAATTGGGGTAGGAGGCACATGGGAGGAGGAAAGCTTATGTCACGACAGGTAATAAGACGACCCCTATACGAAGTAGGCCCGGAGCTCGTGGCTACCGCCACAGGCAGAGCGCCTGCTGATGTTGTCATTCGTTCAGGGCGAGTGGTGAATGTCTTAACCGGAGAAATCCTCGATGGTTTGGATGTTGCTGTGCGCTTCGGGCGAATCGCTCTTCTCGGAGACGCTTCCAAGTGCATAGGCGAGGATACGAAAGTCATTTGCGCAGAAGGCTTCTATCTGGTTCCGGGGTTTCTTGACGGGCATCTTCATATAGAAAGCAGTATGGTCACAGTCAGCCAGTTTGCCAAGGCAGTGCTCCCATGCGGGACCACCGCTGTTTTTATGGATCCCCACGAGATTGCCAATGTCCTCGGTATGGATGGGATACGATTGATGATAGAAGAAGGCAGGAATCTCCCTCTTAAGGTCTACGCCACAATGCCGTCATGTGTCCCTGCAGCTCCGGGGTTCGAGGATGCAGGGGCGGAGATTACGCCGGATGACATTATGGAAGCGATGGCGTGGGATGAGATAGTAGGCCTCGGAGAGATGATGAATTTCCCCGGTGTCCTGGCAGGAGATCCGGATGTTCATAGGAAAATCGCGGAGACTTTGAAAGCAGGCAAGGTCGTGACCGGGCATTATGCCTCTCCTGATCTGGGCCCTAACCTTTCCGCTTATGCGTCTTCAGGTATTATTTCCGATCATGAGTCTGTCACTTGGCAGGAAAGCTTGGCTAAACTGCGCCTCGGGATGTACGCGAAACTCAGGGAAGGGTCCGGGTGGCGTGATATCAAGGCCACTGTCAAAAGCTATACTGAGACAAACATTGATCCAAGGCGCATAGTCCTTGTAACAGACGATGTTCATCCTGATACTTTACTGACTTTCGGCCACGTGAACCATGTAGTGAGACGGGCAATTGAAGAAGGGACTCCGCCTGTTGTAGCCATCCAGATGGCAACCATTAACGCTGCAGAGTGCTTTAGGATGAGTCATGATCTTGGAAGCATTACCCCTGGCAAGTTTGCTGATATCCTATTCATCAGAGATCTGGCTTGTCCACGTCCGGAGAAGGTCATGGCAGATGGTAGAATCGTCGCGGAAAAAGGACGCATGCTTGTGGAGTGCCCGGTGCCGGATTATCCTGAGTATGCCACCGGATCCGTTCATCTGGCCCGACCTCTCGTGCGTGATGATTTTCGCGTGAAGGCCGGCCTTCCCGGTAAAAGTGCACGTGTCAGGGCTATTGAGGTTGCAGACGGTCAGGCTGTAACAAAGCATATCGAGACAGAACTGCCTTGCGACAGGGACGGAGAAATCCACGCGTCACGCAAACAGGATTTGGCGAAGGTCGCTGTAATAGAAAGGCATAAGGCTACAGGAACCATGGCTCTCGGGTTTGTCAAAGGGTTTGGGCTGGAGTGCGGGGCAGTCGCTTCAACAGTTGCCCATGACAGCCATAACCTGCTTGTTGTCGGTATGGATGACGGAGATATGGTTCTTGCGGCCAATACCTTAGCCGAGGAAGGTGGCGGGATGGTTGTCGTAAAGGACGGCAAGGCGCTGGCTGTCCTTCCCCTGCCTATTGCAGGGCTTATGTCAGATAAACCGGTGGAAGAGGTTCAACGGGATGTGGAAAGGCTGGCCCAGGCATGGAAGGCCTTAGGATGCCGATTGGCGTCCCCGTTTATGACGATGGCCCTTCTTTCTCTGCCTGTTATCCCTGAACTTCGTATAACAAATCGGGGACTGGTTGACGTCAGAAGGTTTCAGTTTGTTCCTCTGGTTGTCGGCTGAATCAGCTTAGCCAACTTTGAGCGGTCATGCTCGCCGGCGCTATAGATATTTCAGTTGTCAGTGGATTTGTGGTCGGCTTTAAACGAAGTTTGCTTTAATTGGTCGGGACACCGACATTTACTTGCAACCCCGTCATTTTCGAGCCTAAATGCACGCTTCCGGCTGATACAGCTATTACAAGAATCCACATTATTATTGTAATTAAAGCTGCTTTAGATGTTTTTACGTTCCATAGCTTTGAAAGGGCTACGGAACTTAAGGCAACATACATAAGGCTGAATACGTTCACATTGGACAAAACAACTCCCCACGGGGTAGTTAGCTGCTCAGGCGAAAGAGTCATTCCAAGTCCGAGGACGACAGCGTGTCCGGTAACTGCGATGACTATGGCAGTTATTATCCCGGATATTACTAAAGTCACATTCAAATACCCTGATACAGCCAGGCTTTTTCTGAAATCTACTTTTGAGCCGAGAAATGCTCCTATTCCCAGGAAGATCAATGCACGCAGCGGCCACCAAATAAGTTGTGAGACGATAGAGGTAATCAGAGTAATTCCTATTGTGACTGACTTAGATGGCATTGGCACGCCGGAGGGGAATAGCTCCGGCATGGTCTCAAGAGTATGAACGACAGGCACTAAACCCAGCACTCCTGCAAGGACAATAAATACAATAGGTATAACAAAATCCGGGCTTCTGGCTATGTCTTCAAAGGTGGGCCCGGGGTCTGCAAGCACGCCTACCGCACGGGCGAGGAGACCTCGTTCGCGTCGTGAATCAGAATGAGACATGCCGATAGTCAACTCCTTTTCTGCTGTTTCAGTTCTACGGTTACGGAGATTACTCCATATATTCCCCGCGAGTTGGGTTTTTCCTTTGATGAATATCTTAACTTAAGGCCGGAGTTGATTGGTTCAAGGCTGCCGTTTATCCACGGAACATAGAATTGATAGGAAGAAAGACTCTGATTCAAGGCTTATTTTGAAGGACTTACAGGATGAGTAAGCGAAATAAAAAAAGATAGACTTCACGTAGGTGGAATAGGACAAGGCCTGCGAAAAGCATTAAAGTGAGTTGAACAGGATACTGCAGGCGAAAGGGGTCACCGGAATTGTCAGGACGAAAGGTTACTATAGCAATAATCGGGCTTGTTCTCATATGTATAGCGACTATTGTTGCAGGAAAGAGATTGGGCGGGGACAAAAACGTTATCACAGTGGACACTGTCAAAGTCACGCCTCAGCCTTTCAGTGTCACTGTATCTGCTCAAGGGATAATTGAGCCTTCTCGGACAATTGAAGTCAGGGCCGGGGTTACGGGAAAAGTGTCTGAGGTCTTTGTCAAAGAAGGAGACTCTGTGAAGACAGGCCGGATCCTCGCAAGGCTTGAGAAGCCGGATCTGGAAGCGCAGTTACAGCAAGCTAAGGCTCAAGTAGCAGCTACAGAAGCAGACCTTATGCAGTTTGAGTCACAGGCATCTTGTAAATCAGGCAAGACTTTTGCTGTTCGGCAGGCTGAAACTCAGCTTCAGGCTGCAAGGGTGAGGCTTCAGGATCTCTTGAAAGGCCCGTCTGAAGCCCAAATTGCCCAGGCTGAAGCCCAGGTCGCTCAAGCGGAAATCGCGGTGAAAGATGGGATGCGCCAGCTTGAAGCAATGGAAGCCCTGTACGAGGAAGGGGCTGTGTCAAGATCCGCTGTGGAAGACGCAAGGGGAAGGGTCAAAAGTGCAAAAGCCCAGTATGAGGCGGCAAAGAAGCAGTATGAGGCGGTTTGTGAGTCGCCTGGGAAGGAGCAGGTGGAGCTTGCTGAGGCCCAGGTAAGCGAGGCGGAGATAGCCTTGGCTCTTGCCAAGGAACAAGAAGCTTCGAAGGAAAAGAGCAGGGAAGCTATACTGGCTCGTCTTGCTCAGGCAAATGCAGGCCTTCGATTGGCGGAGACCGCTCTTGCCATGACTACTGTGACTTCGCCTGAAAATGGAACAGTCACAAGTGTTCCGGTGACGAAAGGCGCTGTAGTTACAGAGGGGATGCCTATTCTCAGTATTGCTAAGACAGGAAACATGCGGGTGAAGGCCAGAGTGGACGAGACTGATATCGCCAGAGTGAAAGTGGGACAGCAGGCAGTATTCTCAACAGATGCTATTTGGGATAAGGAGTTTTTCGGGGTGGTTTCCGAAATTGCTCCTCAAGCAGTCTATGACAGTTTGACGCGTGGGTTTCCCGTCACAATAGAGATTGATGATCCGGTAGATGAACTCCGTTCCGGGATGAGCGCGGATGTGGAGATTATTACATATTCCAAGGAGAATGCTTTAGTTGTGCCTGTGCAAGCCATTGTCGAGCAAGACGGTATGGAAGCGGTTTTTGTAGTCTCGGAACCTGATTCAAAGGTGTGTATTACCCGGGTAGTCACAGGATTTGCAGGCGCGATAGATGTGGAGATCCTAGAAGGGATCAAAGAAGGAGACAGGGTGGTAATTGGAGACTATAACGCTCTTAGGCAGCTTAAGGACGGTAAGCAGGTGAAGTTTAACGAGGGGAAGTAAGGTGACAGTAAGTGATCGTTGTAGAGGACGTCGAAAAGATCTATGACACCGGCATAGTTCAGGTGGCAGCGCTAAGAGGCGTATCCCTTAATATAGGTTCCGGTGAATCCGTATCTGTCATAGGCCCTTCGGGTTCCGGAAAGTCCACGCTTATGAATATTCTCGGGTGTCTTGACAGGCCTACACGTGGCAATTACTTTCTAGACGGGAGACTGGTAAATGAACTGTCCGATGACGAACTTGCTGGGGTTCGTAACAAGAAAATCGGGTTTGTGTTTCAAACGTTCAATCTCTTGCCTCGAGTCACAGCCTTAGAAAATGTTGAACTTCCTCTGGTGTACTCCGGGGTTCAACCTGCTGTCCGCAGAGAGCGGGCCTTGTCAGCTCTTGAGACTGTCGGACTTGGTGAACGCGCAAATCATAGGCCGAATGAGCTTTCAGGCGGTCAGGCGCAGAGGGTGGCAATCGCAAGGGCCCTGGTGACTGAGCCTTCAATAATACTGGCGGATGAACCTACAGGCAACCTCGACACTAAATCCGGTCTTGAGATTATAGGGATATTAAAGGAGCTTCATGAACAAGGGATAACTGTAGTAGTCGTCACTCATAACCCGGAAATAGCAGCTAAAACCGAGCGGTTTATTGAAATAAAAGACGGACTGATTGTCAGAGAAGGAAAGGGAGCTGACGCAGGTAAAATGACCGGCTCTGAAGAGGGGAAGGGGGAGGGCATATGAGCTTCTATGAATGCATGAAGCTTGCACTATCCAGTTTAAAGATGAATAAATTGCGGTCAGCCCTTACCCTTCTGGGAATAATTATCGGGATTGCGTCAGTGATATCTATGATGTCCATAGGAGAAGGCGGGAGACAACTGGTCACTGTGGAATTGGCGGGACTGGGCTCGAACCTCATTTTTGTGCAGCCGGATTACGCAAGAGAAGCCATGTCCGGAGGACGTGTGAAATCATTGACCTACGAAGACGCCCAAGCCATACGCAAGGGGTGCCCTGCTTTGTCCACTGTCAGCGTGTCGCGGACGGGAATGGTAACCGTAAAACACGGTAAAGACCGGTACAACGTAAGTGCCACCTTTACAGATGAAGGACTTTCTTCGACGCACGAGGCAAGCCTGAGGGAAGGTAGATTCCTTTCGGAGCTTGATATTAAAGCGCAGCGTCAGGTGACGATTATCGGCGGAGGTTTGGCGAACAAACTCTTCGGTGAAGAAGAAAGCGCCATAGGCGCTAAGGTAAAGGTAAACGGGCAGAATTTCGTTGTAATCGGAGTTATGAAGGAACAAGGCGGAACGATTTTTGGGGAGAATCCCCAAGATATGTCTGTGTATATCCCGATAACTCACTCAAAGCGTATGACAGGCAGTAATGATGTGGCTTTCATATCTTGTGAAGCTCGCGATGTCAAACAGGTAAGAGAGGCTATGGACCAAATTCAGGCGG
>JAKPFY010000301.1 GCA_029551185.1 Bacillota bacterium | reverse complement strand
CAGGAGACGTGCAGGGAGGCCGGACTGAACGCCTACTTGTTCCAGATGGCGAATATCCGTGACCAGTGTTCTTGGGTGCATATGCGAACCCCTGTTGAGGCTACAGAGAAAGCGAAGGGCTTAGTCAGGGCTGCTTGCGCCAAAGCCTCATTGCTTGAGCCTCTTTTGCGGGTTCCCATTCCGGTAAAGCAGTCCGCTCTTGTGATAGGCGGTGGGCTTGCAGGGATGATTGCAGCTCTTGACATAGCCTGTCAGGGGTTTCACGTTGATCTGGTGGAGACCGCACCTTGTCTTGGCGGTCATTTGAGGAAGCTTCATTTTACCTTGTGCGGCGAAGATATCCAGGCTTACTTAAATGATTTAGCGCATCGGGTCATGTCCCATCCTGGCATAAATACTCATCTCGCTTCTGAGGTTAGGGATATCACGGGATATATAGGAAACTTTAAATCGCGCATAGTAGGTGGCAAAAAAACCAACGGCGAAGTCGGGCAGGGAGTGGAACTCCTGATCGAGCATGGGGTTGTGGTAGTTGCAACAGGGGCCAAAGAGCATATGCCAAGTGATGGACGCTTTCTTTATCGCCTGAATCCTTACGTGGTTACGCAGTCAGAATTCGAAGAAACCCTTGCGTCGGGAGCTTTCATAAGCAAGCAGGGTCACGATGGGCCGATAGTAATGATCCAATGTGTCGGGTCAAGAGATGAGGAGCGGGGCTATTGCAGTAGAGTGTGCTGCAGCGAAGCTGTGAAAAACGCGATTCGTGTAAAGAGGATGGATCCTACCAGGGATGTGTTTATCCTCTATAGGGATATGCGCACTTATGGGACCAGGGAAGTCTATTTTGAGGAATCGCGTGACTTAGGGGTGATATTTGTCAGATATCCGGATGAAGAGATGCCACAAGTGTATTTGGAAACCGGTGGATCTGACTTCCGTCCGGTGGTGGAGGTAACAGACACCCTTCTTGGTGAGAAACTCTGTATCCCGGCGGACTTGGTAGTCCTCGGCACAGGGATAGTCCCTGATGAACGGAACAAGGCAATTGCGCAGATGCTCAAGGTTCCCTTGGATGAAAACGGATTCTTTCTTGAGGCGCATATGAAATTGAGGCCTGTGGATTTCGCCACAGAAGGCGTATTTGTGGCAGGGCTCGCTCATTCACCGAAGACAATCGATGAGACAATTGCCCAGGCGCACGCAGCTGCAGGCAGAGCTTGCGCAGTTCTTGCTCAAGGTGTCATTATGGCTGACGGGATTAAGTCAGAAGTCATGAAGGCAAGATGCAGCGGGTGCGGCTTGTGCGTTGAGGTGTGTCAGTATAACGCCATAGAGCTGGATGATAAAGAGAAGGTGGCAGCCATCAACACCGCGCTATGCAAAGGATGTGGCCTGTGCGCATCTACATGCAGGTGTGGCGCGATTACGCTTAAGGGATTTACGGAAGAGGAGATTCTTGCGGAGGTGGACGCGCTGCTATGCTAGATCAAGATACGTATACTGAAGCTCTCGAAACCATAAGTTCGCTCCAGTCTGATGTTGAAGCCTACGGCACATCGCCCGGCGAGACCGGGGCCTCTT
The DNA here is from genome assembly GCA_029551185.1 of Bacillota bacterium. GTDB lineage: Bacteria > Bacillota > SHA-98 > UBA4971 > UBA4971 > UBA4971. The sequence continues at coordinate 10,484 of JAKPFY010000301.1, read as the reverse complement.
TGTCCGTTGAGGACAGAGTAGTGTCGCCTGTTGATGAGGTTGAGAATTGGGAGCCTACAATCATTGCGTTCCTCTGCAACTGGTGTTCATATGCAGGCGCGGATCTTGCCGGCACAGGTCGTATCCAATACCCCCCGAATGTCCGGGTCATTCGTGTGCCGTGTTCAGGCAGGGTGGATCCGTTGATGATTTTAAGATGCCTTCAGCGCGGGGCGGACGGGGTTTTGGTGTCAGGGTGCCATCCAGGCGATTGCCACTATATTGCCGGGAACTATCTGGCCAGGCGGAAGTTTATCCTTCTTGACAAGCTGCTTGATTTTTTTGGTATTGAAAAGGGAAGGGTTCACTTCTCATGGGTGTCCGCTGCAGAAGGTGAGAAGTTTGCAGACGTTGTGAAACAGGTGACAGAGACCGTGAAAGCCTTGGGTAAGCCTACTAAGCTTGTTCGGTGATATTCATGTCCCGTAGTGGTGTCGGTTCGGCAACACGTTAGTTAGTGCTGGAGCATATGAAAAACCGTTGTGAAGACGGACTGGTGGGGATGAACCAGGATGAATAAGACAGTCGGCAGTGTCATGGATGAAGGCGCACGAGGCGCCATAGAAACAAGCATCAGGAATATCGCAGCCAAGCTCCTTGAATCAGGCGAAATTGATGTTTTCATCGGGTACGAAGAAGGGACGCTTCCGCTAAGAACGACTCCTGCGTTTATTTCTCATCCTGAAGATGCCGCGAGGTTGGTATGGGGGCCTACGTGCGAAAATAATCTTACTGTCTATTTACCGGAGTTCCAGGGGACAGTGGGTGTTGTTGTAAAAAGCTGTGATGTACGCGCTCTCGTCAACTTGATTCTTGAGAATCAGATATGCCGGGACAAGGTAAAGATAATCGGCATCCCGTGTTCCGGGATTATTGCGAGAGACAGGGTAAGGAAAGCCCTGGGACATGACAGGATCATAAGAAATGCAAAAGTGACTGAGCGCAGCCTTGTGCTGAAAGGCGATGGTTTCGAAGTTGAGATGGAGATTCGGGATGTGCTTGCGCCGTCGTGTGAGGTGTGCAGCTATCCGGTGCCGCTTGTATATGATGTGTTAGTAGGCGATGAATCCATGGCAAGGAGCGCGAAGGACCCTGAAGCGGGTTATCTTGAGGTGGAGAAATTTGCTAAACTCCCGCCTGATGCGCGGTTTTCTTATTTTGCTCATGAAATTGAAGGATGTATCCAGTGTTATGCATGCAGGCAGGTATGTCCATTGTGTTATTGCAACGAGTGCTTTGCAGACAGACAGAGCCCTAAATGGATTAGCAGGTGGAGAGGGCTTTCTGACAAGATGTTATTTCATCTTGGGCGCGCTCTGCATACTGCCGGCAGGTGCGTAGATTGCGGAGCATGTCGCCGGGCATGCCCTGTAGGGATCGACCTTCGCTTGCTTACGAAAAACATGGAGAAGGTCGCAAAAGAGTCGTTCGAGTATGAGTCCGGGCTGGACATAGGTGGATTGCCTCTCCTTGCTACTTACAGACGAGATGATCCAGATGGTTTTATTCTGTAGAGTCGGATCGCGCGTTGGGTCGAGTCGCCTGTAGAGTCAGATTGCTCAGTGTGTATTGTGCGTATTTGAGGTGAGTTAGGCGTGGGCGAGGAGGATTTCAAGCGATTGTTCAAGATAGCCAAGACTGACTTGGATGTTTTTATCGATGTGCTAACTAGGTCATCATACGAGGTTTTAGCTCCGATTGAAGAAGGAGAGACGACGAAGTTCGGTGTAGTTGGCGGGGAGAAGATCAAAATCCCTCATCTTACCACAAGACCGTTGAAAGAGTTGTTTTTCCCTCAGAACGAGTCGCTTCTTTCGTTTGATTGCCTTGGAACGCCGGATGCGAGTATCGATACGTCCGGGCTATTGGCATCTGACGGTATTTCTCCGCGTGTAGCCTTAGGTGTCAGGCCTTGTGATGCACGGGCTCTTGTCCTCTTGGATTATGTCTTTGCTTCAAAGGACTATAGGGATCCATACTACACAACCCGCAGAGAGCAGACTGTGATTATCACGTTTGCGTGTCCTTTGCCTGGTATCGCATGCTTCTGTACATCTATCGGAGGCGGGCCTTATGACGAGACCGGATCTGACGTAATTTTCATGGAGCTTGCTGATTCATACCTTGTGAAAACAGTCTCCGAGAAAGGGAAGAGGTTGTTCCTGAAGGTCCTTCCGCTGCTTGAAGGGGATTCAAAGGAGCACAAACGGGTTCATGAAGCTGATGACGCGGATATTCAGGCAGCCAGGGAAGTCAAGGCTGCAAGCGAGCAATCGGTGAACGCGAGTGTCCCTATAGAAGCTGCTGTCGACGCGTTAGGAAAGGCTGAGGCGTTCAGCGACCTCGCCTGGGAAGAAGTCCATAAGAAATGCCTGGGGTGTGCAGTTTGTACCTATCTCTGTCCTACATGCCACTGCTTTGACATAGGAGATGAGGTGACAGGCGTCTCAGGCGAACGCATCCGTAACTGGGATTCATGTATGTTTCCTCTCTTCACGCTGCATGCGTCAGGACACAATCCGCGTCCTTCAAGAAAGGAACGATTCAGGCAGAGGATAATGCATAAATTCAACTACTTTATGGAGAACAACGACTGTATGGCGTGTGTAGGCTGCGGTCGCTGTGTTTGGAACTGTCCTGTGAATCTTGATATTCGTCAGGTGTTGGCGACGCTTGCAAGGCGGGAGCTTGTATAGATGCGGTAAGGGGGGCGGAACATGGTTCAGGAGACTCTGCGGGACATAAAGAATCCATATGTCCCGGAACTTGCCAAGATCACAGGTGTTACACAAGAGACTGAAGCAAACGATGTGAAGACTTTCCGTGTGGAGTTCTGTGACCTGTCAGCATGGGAAGGTTTTCGCTATGCCCCGGGCCAGTTTGCCGAGGTTTCCCTGTTTGGTGTCGGTGAGGCGCCTATATCTATCACTTCTTCCCCCACCCAAGAGGGTTACCTGGAGTTCAGCGTGAAAAAAGTCGGCAGGGTTACCACCGCGCTCCACTATGCTGATGAGGGGACAGTAATCGGCATCAGAGGCCCTTACGGGAATACGTTTCCCATAGATGAAATGCGGGGAAAGAATGTCCTCTTCATCGGAGGCGGAATAGGCCTCGCGCCGCTTCGCTCACTCATTACATACGTGCTGTCTTCAGAGTATAGAGAGGAATTTGGCGACGTAAGGATCATCTACGGCGCGCGGAGCTCAGGCGACCTGGTGTTCAAGTATGAACTTCCGCTCTGGGGAGGCAGGGACGACGTGGATCTCGTGGTCACAATTGACCGTCCTGAGGACGGGTGGGACGGACGAACAGGTTTTGTGCCTGCTGTTCTAAAAGAGGTCGCGCCGCATCCTGAAAACACAATTGCTGTTACGTGTGGTCCTCCTGTAATGATTAAGTATGTTCTGCCGGTCTTGACTGACCTGGGTTTTCCGCCGGACAGAATTGTAACCACACTTGAAATGCGCATGAAATGCGGTATAGGCATGTGTGGGAGATGCAATATCGGCAGTAAGTACGTGTGCCGTGACGGCCCGGTGTTCACGTTGAGGCAGCTTCAGGAGATGCCCGAGGAATACTGAGGCAGTCCCCGCTATGTATGAGCTTTGGCAGGCACTTTGCACATACCCATAAGCTTTCACCTTTAAGACGACATGGGAAAAGCGCTTCTTGGTTCTCTCCTGCACCGCGTTCCGCTGTCCTAGCTATTCTCCCAGAAGAGCTAAAGCAAGTTCCTTCTGTAGAAGAACCTTGCCATCCTTCACAACTCGCATGCTGTCACCGGACACTTCGTCAATGATCATGGTCTTGCCTTCAACCTCGCCGAACTCATACTTTATATCGATGAGTTCTAAGCTATGCGCAGCCAAGTGGTTCTTGATAAGGGTTGTCGCTTGGCGAGCAGTGTTCTTCATATACTCTACTGTTTCCCGGGATACAATATTCAGCGCGACCAGAGCATCTTCAGTGATAAGAGGGTCCCCTCGTTCGTCGTCTTTTAATGTGAATTCCACAAGAGACGGTAAAGGCGCTCCTTCCACGGCGTATTTTCCGTAGCGATGAACGAAGCTTCCCCATGCCTTCTCTCTGCAGATAACCTCCAGGTTGAAAGAGCGTGCATGTTTCACTAAGATGGTGTTCTCTGCCGGCCCGACGCTGAGAAAGTGAGTAGGTATACCTGCCTTCTGTAAGAGGTCAAAGAAGTACACTGTCAGGCGAAGAGAGGCGTTTCCCTTTCCGGCAACTTCTCCGATAACTTCATTTGCTCCTGAATCGATCCGCCCTTCCGCTCCGGTTACGGCATCCTTGAAATAAAGCAGGACATTGCCGTCATCCTGCAAAAATACGTCCTTCGTCTTGCCTCTGTATAGCTTCTGTAGCTTTAGCTCATTGCCGCGTATCTTCTGCAACATCATTCCTCCTGATTCCACAGCGTAATATCTACGTGATATCTACGGTAAGCATAAAATAGCCTTCACATGGCAATGTCTACGAGTTGGTGCTTCACTTATTATGCACTCACGTTCATTATAGCTGCAGTCAGGCGTCATGTCATTGTTTTCAAAAGGTAAAAGCGTAAAACAGCCCGTACCTTCAGTAGGTGAGGGCAATCGTGTATGCTAAGGTGTTATCGAGGGGCTTTGCAGGTCTCCGGTATGAACACCGGCCGTAATTGGTGTTGACATCCGGCAATGATGTGATCGAAAATCGACCATCTCCTTCTTAGAGCGACAGCGGGAGTACGGCTTGTCCCATCTTCAATAGCGCAATTCTAGGTGGGGGTGGTTTTTGACCGGAGAAAGTCTGAAATGTTATAATACAGACGGATAATACTTCGGAATGTTCACCGTTTGGAGCAGGGCGTTCGTCAGACAGGGAAGACCTCGGAATTGTTGACTTGTGCCAAGGGACATTGCGTGGTTTCGTTGGGCGTTTTCCCCTGACGAAGTCGTGCTCTTTTTTTGGAGGGGTTAGATGTCATGTAGTAAAAGATTACAGCCAGAATATACAAAGGAGCTTCTTCATCTTGCAGGGCCGCTAATTCTATCTAATCTGGCCTATACTTTACTGGGAGCTTTAGATACTATCTTCATGGGCAGGGTCGGGACAATTGAGCTTGGCGCGGTCGGCGTTGCAAGCACGCTTTTTGTTGCTGTATCAGCGATTTTTCGTGGTACAGTCGGAGGCGCCTTAGTCATGGTTTCCCAAGCTTATGGAGCAGGCGACAGGAAACGGATAAGAAGATCTCTGCAACAATACATTATACTGTCTTTTCTTCTTGCTCCTCTTTGCTTAACCTTGCCAAAGCTATTTGAACTGTATTTCAGGCTTTCCAAAGCCCAACCACAAGTAAAGGATCTTGCGTTGATTTACATGACGATAAGATCCTATGAGATCCCATTCAGCCTACTGTCAAAAACCTGCGGTAGCTTCCTTCTCGGTATCGGTAACTCTACATTTCCCATGTTTGTCAGCTGGCTGACGGTTGGGGTTAATGCCTTCGCCAACTATGTCCTCATCTTCGGCCGATTTGGGTTTCCAAGGCTTGGCATAGCAGGAGCTGCCTGGGGGACGGTCATATCCCAGGGCGTGCAGCTGGCTCTATATATAGTATTCGTTCTCTGGCAGTATAACAAAGAATACCGCCTTCTTAAGGGGTTTTCATTGCCTGGATGGAAGGAGCTAAAGGACAGCTTCATCTTGGGATTTCCTATGGGTCTTGCAAACTCCATTGATCTTTGCGCCTTCGGAGTCTTTCTTACGCTCATTTCGCGTATAGGCGCGATTGAACTTGCCGCAAGCCAAATAGTAAGTCAGCTGAACGACCTCACCTTCATGCCGGCTTTCGCGCTCGGCGCGTCCACCAATTCCCTGGTGGGGAGGTCATTGGGACAGAATGACATAGAGAAGGCTGAGACATTCGGGCGTGCCGGCCTAATGGTGGGAGTAGCAGTGGTAGGCCTTATAGGGATTTGCTTCTGCTTTTTCCCGTCAGTTTTTATTGCTCCTTTTACCGCGGATCATCAAGTGACTATGCTTGCGAGCAAATTGCTGAAGATAGTTGCTCTTTATCAGCTTTTAGATGTCGTCTATGTCGTTTTCCGCGGCGCGCTGAACGGGGCGGGCCAGACCAAGTATACCGGTTTGATGACCCTGGCATGCGCTTCCTGTCTCTTCATTCCTGTATCCTATATCGGCGCGTTTGTCCTGGGATTCGGAATATGGGGGGCTTGGAGCGGACCATTGGCACACGTGACATGCTTGGTGTTTAGTCTGGGTGCGAGGTTTTATGGGGGTAGCTGGAAAAAAGGATGGGTGGCATCGGGTAATACCAAAGGAAGGATTGAAGGTAAGCTGGAATTTGTGCCGAAGTAACTATTTCAGCTAATTTACTTGTCACTCAGACGTTTATGCTAAGAACTACACCGCGTGACTGTTTGAATTCTTATAGGTTGTCATGTTTTGGGATGATAGTGCATAAACATGGATGTGACACTCTTTTTGGAGTACAAGCGGAGAGGAGGGACGGTCAGGAGTGGAGAGGATTAGGTTCAGGCAATCTGCTGTCATAGCGGTAATCGTCCTTTTGGCGCTGGGTCTTGCAGGAATGTCAGCAGCAGCTTCGGATGCAAGCAATATATCTTTGCAAGCCGGCACCAAGCTACCTGGCGAACTGGTTAGGGTCAAGTATGATGATATCTTTCTCAGAGGTTTTATTCTGGATGATACGATGATGGTGCCTATTCGCCCTGTGGCAGAGGCATTTAAGGCTACTGTCCACTGGGATCCGGAAGGCCGAACAATTGTAAACGGCTACATCGTGGATGTCATGATCAGGTGGGATCAGGCATGGATGCCGGCTAAAGATCTCGTGCCTATTCTGGGGTGCTGGTATACTTGGGATCAAGCTACTCGGACTGTAACGATTAGCAATGGTTTTCGGAATGTTTACGTCCAAGCGCCTTTGGGTATTCCATACCCAACAGGCAAAAGCAACGCAGCTTCGGAGGCGCCGACCGGCGCCTCTAAAGTTGCTTCAGGGACTAATCTTCCTGTGGTCCCGGAAGGGGAAGCAGCCCTCAGGATCCCAGGGGAGAGGCGGGAATCTAAAGGAAAAGTCGCGTTGACGTTTGATGACGGCCCGGATCCTGTGATCACCGGGAAGATCGTGGATACACTGGCCGAATACCGGGTGAAAGCCACCTTTTTTTTTGTGGGATGTCGGGCGGTAACCTATGCTGATGTAGCAAAGAAAGTGGCAAGAGCAGGTCACGACATCGGAAACCACAGTTACTCCCATAAAGATCTAAAAGAGCTTGACGTTGAAGAGGCCAGACAAGAGATTCGAAAGGCGCAGAATGCGATAAAATCAGCGACCGGTGTTACTCCGAAATGGTTCCGTCCCCCGTATGGAAGTTACAACGCTGATACCCGGACAATCGCTGAAGAAGAAGGCGTATCTGTTGTCTTGTGGAATCTTTCGCCTGATGATTGGAAGAGCCCCGGTGAAGCTGTGATTAGGCAACGTGTGACATCCGGCGTGAAGGACGGTTCCATCGTGCTGCTTCATGTCAAAGAGCAGACGCTAAAGTCGCTTCCCCGCCTTATTGAGGAGCTTACTGAGATAGGGTATGAGCTGGTGGGACTCTCGGACATTATGTAATTCGGAAGTCATGCAACTTCGAAGTGAAACAGAGGCCTCAGGTTGCGGACGCTCTGGATTGAGGACCGTAATAAGTTAAGCCTGGTCATAGGCGGCCGACAAGATCATTGGCAATTTGGGTTATGGATATCAGAATCACACGGAGGGCGGACATGCTTTCGATTCAGGGGACAGTTGAGAGAATCACTTATAGAAACGAAGATAATCTCTATACCGTAGCGCGGGTCAACTGTGAAGGACGCGGTCCGGCCGGACCGGGACGCCAAATCATCACAGTGGTTGGTGCGTTTCCTTTTATAACGGTTGGGGAGACCCTTCTTATGAAAGGTGAATGGACAAGTCACCCCGAGTATGGCAGGCAGTTTAAAGTCGAAAGCTATGAGTCAGTAGTCCCTGCTACAGTAAAGGGTATAGAGAAGTATCTCGGGTCCGGCCTTATCAAGGGAATCGGACCTGTGACTGCCAAGAGACTTGTTCGGCGCTTCGGCTCAAAAACCCTTGATGTAATCGAACATGAGCCTGAAAGACTCACTGAGGTTGAGGGGATTGGCCCGAAGAAGGCTTGCACGATAACGAAAGCATTCGAGGAGCAGAAAGAAATCAGGCGGGTTATGGTTTTTTTGGCTGACCACGGCGTGACTCCGGGGCTTGCCATCAAGATATTCCGTCATTACGGTGATGCTTCAATTCAAGCGGTCCGCGAGAACCCATATCGTCTTGCAGATGACATTCATGGAGTGGGGTTTAAGACAGCCGACAAAATAGCTGCTGAACTCGGTATAGAGCCTGTGTCCATGGAGAGGGTCACCGCAGGAATTGTGTATGTCCTGAATGAACTCGCAGCCGACGGCCACGTCTACTATCCTGAGGAATCTCTTTTGAAAGAGGCAGCCGATATCCTCGAGGTGGATGAGGCATTGGTTAAGGAGGCTATACCGGTCCTGGAGGAGCGCGGCGCAATTATTAGGGACATGATCCAAGGTGAGACTGCTGTTTACTTGGCATACCTCTATCGGGCTGAGATCAGTGTGGCGCAAGGGTTCAAGACGCTTGCTGCGTCGAAGCCGCGCATGGTTTCAGGGAATACCCGGCGCCTTATGGGGGAGATGGAGCGAAGGGACGGCATACGTCTCAACAGAGAGCAAATGGAAGCTGTGGAGAAGGCTGCAGGAAGTTCAGTTTTGGTCCTTACAGGAGGACCCGGTACAGGAAAAACGACCGGTGTCAGGACTATGCTCAGGGTGTTTGAGGCTGAAGGACTCCGTGTATCTCTTGCTGCGCCCACCGGACGGGCAGCGAAAAGGCTGGCTGAGACGACAGGACGTGAGGCAAAGGCCATCCACCGGCTCCTAGGCGTGACCTTCACTCAAGGGTACATGGCGTTTGAACGTAACGAGAGTTCCCCTATTGACGCTGACGTAATCATTTTAGATGAGACTTCCATGATAGATGTGCTCTTAATGAGTCATTTCCTTGCTGCAGTGCGTCCCGGGACAAGGCTTGTCCTTGTAGGCGATGTGGATCAACTGCCGTCAGTAGGCCCGGGATCGCTTCTTAAAGATGTGATTGCGTCAGGTGTCGTAGAAGTAGTGCGTCTGACTGAGATATTCAGGCAAGCGCAGCTTAGTATGATTGTAACTAATGCGCATAAGGTGAACAGGGGAGAGATGCCCGTCTTTAACAGGAACCTTATAGAAGGGGCGGACGCGGACTTTTTCTTTATTCGGGAAGAGGATCCTGAGAAAGTTACCGAGCTCGTCAGGGATCTTGTAGCGAGACGTCTACCAGGTTATATAAAGTGTGACCCGATAGACGATATTCAGGTCATGGCGCCCATGCGTCGTACGGTAACAGGTGTCGATAACCTTAACTTGCTTCTCCAGGATGCGTTGAATCCGGGAGGTCGTGGCAAGCGCGAGATTCGCATGGGCGCATTCATTTTGCGTGAAGGCGATAAGGTTATGCAGATAAGAAATAACTACGATAAGATGGTGTTCAACGGGGATATTGGTCGTGTGGTGCGAGTGGATCCCGAGGAGCAGGAGGTCGTGGTTGCGTTTGATGAATCTGACGGACTGAGACGCGTCACATATGAGCAGCATGAACTTGATGAGCTTGTGCTCTCCTATGCGATTTCCGTCCATAAGAGTCAAGGAAGCGAGTATCCTGTGGTAGTGATGCCCATCACCACCCAACACTATGTAATGCTCCAGAGAAATCTCCTATACACTGCTATCACCAGAGCCAAGCGCATGGTGGTCCTTGTGGGTACGCCTAAGGCCTTGGCTATCGCTGTCAAGAACGATACCCAGGATAAACGTTACTCCGGGCTTAGTGAAAGGCTTGCTTATACACTAGATATGTCCTCTTAATCCTTCTTTCCCTTCATTTCTATATTTCTGTCTCTTGCTTTCGACAATCTTGGTATCTCATGAATAAATTAGATCCGAAATTGATATACATAGCTATGTAGTCAGCGTGTCTCTTGCCAAGCTGTCTACATACACAGATGGGTGTCTATGAGCGTGCACACCTTATTCGTTTTACTATCTACTGCTATGTGCAAGTTTTGGAGAAGAGATATTCCCGATGTGTCTACGAGCTTCGACACACCGGTGTTCGCGACTTTTGGCCCCGTTTTTTTGCGCTCAATAACTGCCAGCTCTCGTCGGTTTGGATGAAGCGTAGTTGTCAAAGACTGAATGGCATGATAATTGCGATAATATAATGCTCCCGAGAATTGAGACATGAAAAACGTGAAGGAACCGAATATAATGAAGCC
>JAKPFY010000283.1 GCA_029551185.1 Bacillota bacterium | reverse complement strand
AGTCCACCCCACAGGTATTGAAAGTCACAATCAACCAAGACGACGCTTTTGTAGAGCTTGTATGCAACACGTCCATTGCCGCCGGAATTGGGCTCTATGAAATTGGAGCTAATTTGGAGACATATGACAAGTTAAGAACCTGTATCAGGTTTAAGCAAGCACCCTCCCCAAAAACTCTATCACCGTCCCCCGCTTCAACTCATCATGACAAAACTGGTTCCTGTAGTTCCGCAGGCATCCGTAGCAACTCGCATCATTATCGTCACTTCCGCAGTCGCAGCGGCTCAATCGATGCAGCGTTTCCCCCAGAACACTATAGAGCGCGCCCTCCTCTTTAATACGCCTGACATGCCCTGCTCCTCCCGGCACATCATCAAAGAGGATGAGTGCCCGAGTACCCGGGCTGCCGACCGGAGTATACAAGCATCCGTCGATATCCTGTCTTTCCACATCGAGCGCTCCACTGACTCCTTCAAGAAGGCCATACAAAAGAGACAACCAGAAACCGGGTCTCGAATCTATCCAGTCACGAAACTCAAGTTTTACCACGTCAGTTTGAAACTCATGGCCCAGTGAATAATGCCTGAGCTTTCCTGTGCAATTACCTCCCCATGGATTAGTGTGTTTGCTTGGCGAAGGTTCCGATACCATGACCGCATACCCACATGTGGTACATACTCTGAACCCGGTACGTCCTGCGTCATTTATAACACCTAAAGTACCACGGGATATGGGAGTCGCCACAAGGGGTACTCCATGAAGCTTTAAAGTGATACTCTCTTCATCGTTTCCATCATCCCCTGAATAGAACACCCGTGTGGAATATGTCTTCTCAGGTCGTGCGTCCCCGGGTTTCCCCGGCTTATCCTTACTTGCCATAAACCCGAATGAAGGCTTTATGAACACTCCTTGGTTTCTGCCATAACGCGCATTGCATACAGGACATATTGTAAACCCCTTTTCCAGATCCTCCCTTTCCCTCACATAGCTCTGGCAATTATCACATATAGCATACCTGTACCGATCCCACTCTTTATTAGGCACACGTTTTATATACCTGCTTGTCCAAAGCTTACCCCCTGCAACCACCTGACTGCCGGGAGCGTACTCTGACAGCGCGATTCTAAGATCCCGCTCAAGCTGTAGCCTCTTTGCGTCCTCTCCTTCATGGAGAAGCTGAAGCTCAACTACATCCACGGGAAAACCGTATTTCGGAATCACATTCCGACTTGATAGAAACCCGATAATGTCCCTGGTCTTAATGGTACTTACAAGCCGTAGCAGATGGTCCACAGGTTTCTTAGGATTCCTCTCTCTGACTCTCTCGTCTATCAGCTTCTCAAGCTCATCCACATCGCTCGTGACTTCTCTATGTGCTAACTCAAGAAGTCCGTCCTCTTCACCAAGGAGGGTCTCGACCCACCCCCAACCTGAGATGTCAAGTTCATTATGAAGAGACTCTGGGACTATTCTCTTAAGGGACTCAAGCAAGGCCTGGGGTTTCATCGCAAGATAGCCTCGGAGAGCGCTGGGCCCGGATGAGTCTTCCCTGAAGAAGAACGTCTCTACGTTCTTGAAATAGCCGTTGTTTTCCTTAAAGAAAGCAGATAGCGCTGTAGCGTATACATGCCTTCTTATGATTTTCTCATTCTCCAGCTTAAACTGGGGAGCGACAATCTTGCCTGAGACCATACGCCAAGGCTCTCTGTAATGAGTAAGGTCATGGGATCTTCTCTGAGCGAAGGTCAAAGCAAACGCAGTGGAATCAGTCCGCCTGCCTGCCCGTCCTGCTCTCTGTATGTAGTTGGCTGCTGAAGGCGGCACATTCCTCATAAAGACAGCTTCCAAGTCACCTACATCCACACCCAGCTCAAATGTGGTAGAACAACTCAGGACATTAACCGCTCCATTGATGAACTCTGTCTGCAATTTAGCTGCGGCTGTGTTTGTAAGTTGTGCTGTATGCTCCTCTACTCTCATCGGGACAGGCTCCATCTCTCTGTACAGCCTGTAATAGTGGTTCTTCTTAAGTTCTTCCTCAGGATCGCATGGATGCAAGGTCCCTCGGCACCGATAAGACTTGCAAACACCGCGGACGTTGTAGAGAGTAAGATTCCGGCACTTATCACAAATGTACCAGGTCAGTCCTTCATCCATGATTTTTGACCTCAGCTCCCAGAAGTTGTGCCTGAGCTGATATGCCATACCTAACCCAGGCCTCATTACAGAATGGAAATAGTCCCGCCAAGGGCTGTCATTGGACTCAAGTCGTAAGTAACGATCCCATATACGCCTTAAGTCATCCCTTACCTCATCATCAGACTTGCCAATCCCAATTCTTTCCGCAACCCTAAGGAAGTAATCCACTCTGCTGTTCAGTCTCGGTGAATACCAGCTCAATATGCCCATCTTCGGATCTGCAGTGTTCTCCCGCACGTAAAGCTCTTTGTTTCGTGGCAGAAATGCTTCATCCCGAGGAGAGACATCATCCGGAAACAGGACCGCCCCACCTGTACGCAATGTATCAAGAAGCGCCATAATAAGAGTCCACGCCTCATCTTCAGTAAGGTTCCAAGGGGATTCCATGAGAGCCCTGGGAGCCACGGCTCCGGCGGGCTTAACAAGAGTAAATCCTATCAGCCCAAGCCCTTCTAAACTGATATGACGGTCAAGCGCGAGAAACTCCTGAAGAGTCCACTTCCATGCCTCGTTTTTCAACTCCTGATAGCTGTATCTAGGAAAGAGGCCTGCCTCTTCTATACTCTTTGCAAGAGGATCTACCAGATTTTGCAACCTCCATCTGTTATGAAAAGCGTTCTCTCGATGTCTCTTTAGAGTCTCTAAGATCAAGGATCTACGCAGAATGCGTTCATGTGTACGGTTTAGGTACGGAGCGAAGAATGCAGCATCTTGCCTGTTGTCTGAAAACACCAGCAGTTTTCTGGAGCCTTTGAATTCATCAAAGCTTGCCGCTGTCTCAGAGGACATGGCCTGTCCCACAGGAGACCAAGGGTCATCTTCATCCGGTGGCGTGTAATCAATTGCTATCTCCTCTTTTGCCTCTTCATGCTTAAGGTTTTGATAGAGCGCTGTAGCTAAAACACTGGCTGCAGCTTCAGCACCCACCAGAAAGCGCCATACTATACCATGGGGGTTGCACCTCCCGCATGCATGGCAGAGGTAGACTCCTTTCTTCTTAGCACCTGATGTTTTTGCTTTCAAGACGCGATACACGTTACCGTCATCGCAGTCACATAAGGGCGACGGCGTCGCGGAATTGCTTGACCTTATCGCACCGCACGTGCCACACAGGTGATATTCATCCAAGTGCTCCGAAGACTCGGATATATCCGGGAATCCTACCTCATCGTCTTCGTTAGCTACTGTGCTATCGATATCCGTCTCAACAAGAAGGAAATACCCGGGGTCTTCATCAAAAGCGTGAGCATGTTTCAAGACCTGTTTTTCATCATCGGATTGGATCCTTCCCACCAAATACGTAGAACCACACTGGCGGCAGGTGGCTGCTTCGAAAACAGGGTGCCTCTTCCCTTTTTTGGTTATGGACTCATGTCGTTCAAGATACAATCTCTTTTCTCCCGAAAGACTGAGGTATGCGCCTTCAATCGCACGGACGAAAAGATGGTACCTGGCAGGAAGCAAGGCTTGGCTTTCGTCTTCCGCTTTCGCTTGATTCGCAAGATCTACAAGAGCGACGAGCTTCTCTACGGAATCGTCATCTTGGGGGATAAGGCATTCTGCCAGATCCCTGACAAACCCGGGCCCGGTCTCAAGTTCATGCTGGAGTTCAAGAAGTCTTGCGTCACCTTTTAGAATTTCATAGAGAAAACCCTAAAAGTAGACTAGATTTTTTTGAAAACATAAAAGAACTAGAACATTCTCTTTAC
>JAKPFY010000274.1 GCA_029551185.1 Bacillota bacterium | reverse complement strand
TGTCCACTATATCAAACTCGATCCCACAAATACTTGCATGACCCCACATGACTTCCACAGTTGTCCCCGGATAGTTGGATACCGTAGCATACGCCCCTGTCAGAGCATTGAAAAGAACACTCTTCCCCACGTTGGGCATGCCCACAATGGCCAGTCTCTTTCGACTCATGAAATACTATCCCTTCCACCTGCTTCTTTCACATGGCGGGGCACCGCGCCTAGGACAAGCGCTGTGTTGAACAAGGGATCTTGCAGTTCTTGCAACTCGCAATACTATATTCGGCAGAGGTCAGTTTCGCGCTTATTCCTCATCCGGATTAGGAGGGTTGCCTGAAGAGTCTCCTGAATCCGTCCGGTCCGGTTTCTTTTGACATGTCCTGCAATAGCCATAGATGGCCAGGGAATGATCTACAATGGCAAAACCCGTGCTACTTGCGACAGCATCTTCAATATCTTCAAGTAAGTCCTCATTGAACTCGGAAATCCTGCCGCAGCCGAGACAGATAATATGATGATGGTAGTGTTTGTGGTAACCCGGGTTGAATTCATAGAGGGCTCTTTCCTCGCTGAACTGGAGCTTATTGATTATGCCTAAGGTCTCAAAAATCTCGAGTGTGCGGTAGATGGTGGCAATGCCGATTTCGGGATACGCTTCTTTCGTCTTGCGATATATCTCATCAGCGGTTAAATGGGTATCCTGACATTGCATAATAACATGAAGTATGGCTTCGCGCTGGGGTGTGAAACGGTAGTCTTTCTCGGCAAGAAGCTCCTTTATATGCGAAAGCTTTTCGGACACCCGCCACACCCTCTTTCCCTTTTCCTTAATACTTTGCGCTTACAATGTAAAGCACACACTATGGGCAACGTCCGCAAAATGCGAAGCATCTACAATGCAAGGCATCTGTAATATGCAGTGTCAATCATGCAAAACGTTCGTTAGAATCCGCCATGGAATTTGGCGTAATTAGGCGCCTACTATATCTTCAACCATCTTCGGCAACGCAAATGAAGCCTTGTGGAGTTCAGTGGTGTAATACTTGGTTTTAAGATCCACTCGGCGCACACACGTAACAGGATCATATTTCTTTGACGCCAAAGTAAAGGTCCAAAGGGCTCCGGGATATGTAGGCATTACCGTGACATACGTCTTAACTATCGGGAATATCCCTTTCAGGGTCTGAGACACCTTAGACAGCAAGTCTCTATAGTAAAACGGAGACTCAGTCTGAGCCACGAATATCCCATCATCCTTTAAGGAACTATATACTCCCTTGTAGAACTCCTCGCTGAACAACACTATTCCCGGCCCGACAGGGTCCGTGGAATCGCATAATATGACGTCATATTCCGCGGGATGAGTGTTAACATGCCGGAATCCGTCACCTATCATAATGCTGCACCTAGGATCATCCAGTCTGCACGAGGTGTTTGGCAGATACTTCTTTGCAGCCTCAACAACTTTCCCGTCGATTTCAGAAAGCACTGCCTGTTTAACTGAATCATGCTTAAGAATCTCACGAATACTGCCGCCATCGCCTCCGCCTACTACCAGCACCTTCTCAGGGGATGGGTGGACGCACAGAGGTACATGAACTATCATCTCATGGTAAATGAACTCGTCCATATCCGATGTCATGATACAACCATCCAGTACCAGGGCCCTGCCTGCATCAATAGTCTCAATCACAGCTAAATCCTGATACTCTGTCTTTTCCCGATGAATTGTGCCCATGGCCTTTAGGGCAAGTGCCATTCCCGGGGCTTGCTCTTCGATAAACCAAAGGTGCAATTCCATTCCCCCTAAAATTGTCATATTCCCTCTTCGCGCTGTTATTATAGACTTACGTTGTCAAAACTGTCAACAATACACTGGATTGACACAATACAGCAGACTGGCACCTTGAATCGAGCAGCCGGGCGTAAATGGCCCGGCTTACCTTAAGTGATACCCATGATCAACATGGTCAACATATGATCCCTGCAGACAAAGGAGAATCAACGATCCCGTCCCATTGGCCTAGGCCTGAACGTCCTACACATAGTATGCTCAGAAGTCCAAGCCATATTTTCCTTTCTTGCACGGGTGCCCGGATCCCCCATACGGCCGGCTTCCATATCTCTTCTGCCTAACTCGGCTCCGGCCGCGCCACCTTCATGGCTCCTTGTATTCCTTTTGACTTCAATAGATTCAGCTTCACAAACATCACCTGTACCCCAATAGACACACTCATCTACCGAACATTTCACATTTGAAACCTTGCCCACCTTATCACCTCCTACTAAGAGAGTGCCACTAAGGCGGGATTTTATGCTCCGAAAAGCCGGAGCCAAGACACGTTAAACAGAACTGTCTTTATCTTAGGCCCGGACATTGTTTTGACCCCGGATGTATTAAACAGGAGAACCCTATAGATATCAGCCTCGCAACATTTCCCTGAACAACTCCTGTGAACCGCTTTGCGAGATTGGTTTCACAAGCTGTACTCTTTCTTCTTCAAGCTTACGCCTTTCCATCTCACTTTCCTCAAGAGAATCAGCTGGGATAATCCCTATGTTTCTTCCGACAAGCCCTCGAATAAACGGTATGGCACCTGGATTATTATCGAACTTCATTGAGAGAGCCACTCTGAAAGCTAAACGAGCGTAATCCATTTTATTGTCCAGAACAAACAGATACGCTGTTTCTTCTAACCTTCTCCGGTAAGCTTCTATCATATCCTTGGAGAATTCAGCGGAAATGAAATCATTTACAATCCTTTGAAGACGCTCTTCACGCACAATATCAGATGTGACTATAACACTTTTTACTACCTCAAGCACCCGCTCCCGGTACTTCGCGACTTTTTCTTCATCAAGCAACCACTCACACTCGGCAAGGTCAAGCAATTCTTCCGATACCAAAAGGGCAGTGGAATCCGACTTGACTTCCTCTTCATCCAGGAGTTCATATATAATTGGCATTTCAGGCAAATCAGGCATATTCTTCACAGTCTCAAGGTATACTCCGATTCCGTCGGGAAGCGACGCGCCGACATGGGAAGTCTTCTCATAAGCCTCATTCGCAAT
>JAKPFY010000261.1 GCA_029551185.1 Bacillota bacterium | reverse complement strand
AAGCACACAGGTGAGATGATTTCAGGTGTCACAAATGATGTAGCTGTCTTACAGGCGAGTGTGTCATCAGGTTTAGCTGAACTTCTTTCCCAGGCGGTTATGAGTGTAGGTATCCTAGGGCTTATGTTTTACTTGGACTGGAGACTCTCCTTAGTTACACTCAGCATAATGCCTTTGGTAGTGTGGATAGTCGGCAAAGCCGGAAGTAAACTCAGGCGAATAACCGGACTTATCCAAACCACGATTGCTGATGTCACCACCGTCCTTCAAGAAACCCTCTCCGGAATTAAGGTAATCAAGGCTTTCACCATGGAGGCCCATGAGATGGAGAGATTCAGGAGGCAAAACGAAGGGAATTTCCAAGCTTCAATGCGTGGAGTAAAGGTGCATGCAGTAATCACGCCGCTTATAGAGTTGCTGTCGGTTCTGGGCCTTGCAGGGGTTTTGTGGTTCGGAGGAAGGCGGGTCATAGAAGGCGGGTTGACTGTGGGAGAATTCATGGCGTTCCTTGGTGCTGCAGGAACCCTTCCTACTCCTCTTTCAAGGCTTTCCGCATCCTATGGAGGACTCAACCAGGCATTAGGCGCTGCTCAGCGAGTCTTTGGCTTGCTTGACAAGACACCTGAAGTCCAGGAACCGGAAGACGCCATATCCATACCTGAGCCTGTTGAGGGGCGCATAGATTTTGACAGTGTCAGCTTTGCGTACCGTCCTTGTGAGCCTGTGCTGCATGATATAGAGCTTACTGTGATGCCCGGGGAAGTTGTGGCACTTGTAGGCCCGAGCGGGTCCGGGAAGACCACTGTTGTGAATCTTATCCCCAGGTTCTATCAGCCTACATCAGGCAGGATATATATTGACGGGTGTGATATCAGTAAGGTTACTTTGCACTCCTTACGCAGTCAGATAGGACTTGTTCCGCAAGAGACCGTCCTATTCAGTATAAGTATAGCGGAGAATATCGGGTACGGCAGTCCGCGTGCAAGCATGAAAGACATTGTAAAAGCTGCCGCGCTTGCTAACGCCCATGATTTCATTATGAGACTTCCTTTAAAATACGATACTCCCGTAGGTGAAAAAGGCGTCACATTATCCGGCGGTGAGAGGCAGAGGATTGCCATTGCCAGAGCAATCTTAAGGGATCCGCGGATTCTGATATTGGATGAAGCTACTTCATCCTTGGATCCTGAATCTGAGGCTGAGGTGCAGGAAGCCTTGACCAGGCTGTTCCGGAACAGGACGACTCTTGTAATTGCTCACAGGCTGTCCACAATTCAGATGGCAGACAGGATCCTTGTAATAGATAAAGGGAGAATTGTTGAGTCAGGAAATCACAGAGAACTCATGGAAAAAGGAGGCCTTTATGCGAGACTGGCTTCCTTGAAATTCCATGAAGATTCCGGAGAAGATCAGGACGAAGGTCAAGTGCTTGCCGGTGCGTAGGTCTGCCAAATTCTTAAACGCCCCTCACTGCAATCTCCGGTCACCCTGACAGACCTAAACAGTATCTCGGTGCGAAAGAAACGGAGATCCGTGACAACCAGACAAGACGTAGGAAAAAACACGGGGCTCTCAGGCAGTCCGGCGATAAGATGTAGGGAAACATAAGTTAGATAAGGAGGACAGCCCAAAATGCGTGCCATGATTATGGCTGCAGGGGTAGGCGCCCGCCTTGAGCCGTTGACTATCAATGTGCCTAAGCCAATGGTGCCTGTGGTGAACAAGCCTGCGATGGAACATATCATATCCCTTCTGAGACGCCATGGAATAACGGAAGTTGTGGCCAACTTATGGTACCTTCCTGAACATATCGAGGGTTACTTTGGTGACGGTCATGATTTCGGGATAAAACTGCGCTACTCTTATGAAGATGAGCTGCGTGGCACTGCAGGAGGCATGCTTTTCGCGAAGGATCTTATTCTTTGCGACGATGGTTGGGAGGCGTCCGGGGAAGGACATGAATCCGGGACATTCATCCTTATGGCAGGGGACGCTTTAACGACTGCAAACCTGACAAGGCTCGTCGAGTTCCATAAGTCCCGGAATGCTTTGGCGACGATAGGCTTGAAACGGGTAGACGATGTGTCCGGGTTTGGGATAGTTGTTACAGACGAAAACGGAAAGGTTCTTCGGTTCCAAGAAAAACCCAAATCTCTCGAGGCTGACAGTGATCTTGCCAATACTATGATATACGTGTTTGAACCTGAGATTTTTGAGTATATTCCGTCTTCAGGGAAACCTGATTTCGGACGTGACATATTTCCTTTGTTAGTGCGGGAAGGGGTGCCTTTTTACGGCCTTGCTCAAGACGAGTACTGGTGTGATATCGGAACCCTGGAGAAATACCATGCTTCACACAGAGATATCCTCGATGGAAAGGTGGGTCTCGCCCTGCCCGGTGAAGAGGTAAGACGCGACGTTTTTGTGTGCCATGGCACAGAGCTTCACCATAGCGCAACATTGTGTCCGCCTGTGTTCATAGGAGAGCATGTCACGATCGGGAAAGATGCGACTATAGGGCCTTATACCGTTATCGGAGATAGATGCCGGATAGACGAACGCGCCACTGTTTCCGGGAGTATAGTCTGGAATAATACCAAGGTCGGGCGAGGAGCGAACCTTGTGAACTGTGTCGTGGGGAGCGATTGCTATCTTGCGGCCGGGGCCTCCTTAGGTGAAGGTGTTGTGCTAAGTGATGAATGCGTTGTGGAAGAGGATAGCGTTATTCGAAGCAACGTAAAAATTGACCCCGGGAGGACTGTCAAACGAAAGGTGGCCCGGTGGTGAACAGCCTGTTTTCTCCAGTGCGCCGGCTGAGGCGGCGCACTGTAATTATCATATGCTTATGCATAGCTGTCGTGGGTTTCTGCGCATATTTTGCCATATCACCACAGACAGACAAGGATGAGAAGGCTGCTTCAGGAGATGAGCCACAATCTGCAATTGGAACAGAAACAAGCGGGTCCGGAAAAGAGCTGAAGCAAGGCATAATCCTTGAAGAAACCAGAATAACCGTACCTGAGCCCGGAGGGGTATTGGGGTGGAGCTTCGGGGCGGAAACAATCGAGTATGATCTTGACAATAACCGTGCCAGCCTTGTACGTGCGGAAGGGATAAGGTTTATTCATGACAAACCTGAAATTGAAATTCAGGCAGAGGTCGTGAATTTGGATTTTGAATCAGGCAGAGTGGATTTTGAGGGCAATGTGAGAGTAAAATCAAAACAAGGCCCGAGCTTTAGCGCAGGAGGCGCTACATGGGATCCGGGCGCGAAGAAGTTTCGGGCATATGGGAATATCCAATATAAGAACGGCCTCTCCGAGATTTTTGGGGATGAGATGGAAATCGATGCGGAACTTGAAACAGCCCGGGTCAAGGGGAACGTAAGGTTTCGTTCTCCTGTGCTCAGACGGGCCTGAGGGAGGGTTTGCCCGGTAGGCGTGGGATATGATACTTTTCTTAAGTAACGGCCACGGTGAAGATCTTATTGCAACCATGATTGCGCGGGAAGTCAAAGCTGAACGCGAGTCTTTCAATATAGCCGGTTTCCCCTTGGTAGGGTTGGGTAAACCATATGAAGACGCAGGCATTAGGGTGATGGGCGTTCAAAAAACGATGCCAAGCGGCGGTTTTCTAAGACACGGCATGCGCCTTGTACTGGAGGATATTAAGGCCGGACTCATAGGCCTTACAGTGCAGCAGATCAGGTGCTTGAAGTCGATAAGAGAAAATGTCAGGCTTACCGTATCCGTAGGAGACGTTTACCCATTGTTCCTTGCAGGCCGTTATGTCAAATCACCCATTCTGTGCCTGTCCACTGCAAAGTCCGAGTATATCAAGGGGCACCTTGGTATCGAGTGTCGGCTCATGCGAAAATATGCCGACCTTGTCCTGGCACGGGACGAAAGAACTTCCAAGGCCCTTTCGGAACTGGGAGTGCCTGCCAGGTATGCCGGAAATGTGATGATGGACGGATTCTCGATAACCGGCGAAAACTTTGGCCTTACCCTTCAGAAGAAGGTAGTGGGTATCCTTCCCGGCTCCAGAGAAGAGGCATACCGAAACATAGAAAACCTCCTTGAAATTGTCATGCGGTTGGCGGACATGAGCGGCGACAACTTGAACTTCATAGTCGGACTTGCACCTAACCTTGATGAGGAGAGATTTGCTCATGCAGTGTATAAGGCTGGATGGCGATATGAAAAACAAGATCCGGGGGATAGAGAACGCGGTGTGACAGGCCGCATTTATCCCGGTTCAGGTAGGGAAAGTCCTTGTGTATTGGTGTCTCAGGGCTGGTTCGGTGATGTCCTGAATGTCAGCAATATCATTATCGGCTTGTCAGGGACAGGTAACGAGCAGGCGGCAGGGCTTGGCAGACCTGTCGTGACTTTCCCTACAGAAGGCCCCCAGTTCAGCTTTGAGTTTGCAGCTGCACAGAAAAGACTCCTAGGTGAAGCAGTGGCATTTGTCAAGTCGGGTGATGCCGGTGATGTCGCCAACGAAGTCATGAGCATTCTCGGAGATTCCATGCGCGTCGCCGAGATGCGTAAGGCAGGCCATGCAAGGATGGGGGAACAAGGGGCTGCCACCAGGACGGCGAAGATTATAATCAACTACATTGAAACCGAAAGTTGGGAGGGGCGGTAATGTTTCGAGGAACGAAATTGTGCTATGCTTCTGCACCGGCAGTCCGGGTTATCGTAAGTGCTTCTCTTCTTTTAGCCCTGATTTTTCTTCTGCCATTTCCGTTTTCCGCTTTTGCAGAGAAAAAGCCTGAAGGGGTTGAGGATGACAAGGGAAGCTACGAAGAGATTATCGACATTACCGCGGACGAGATTAGCTATGACCGGAAATGCGCCGTTGCTACCGCAAGGGGTAATGTGACAGTATTATTCAAGTCTTTTCGAATTACAGGGGACTTGGCCGAGTATGACGAAGATAGATTAGTCGTAGTCATCAAAGGCAACGCGAAGTTGGAAGACGCCCAAGAAGGGACCGTATTTCTTGCTGAAAAGATCACGTTCCTCTTGAATGAGGAAGAAATGAAGGCGGAAGGCGGTGTATTCTTTAAGTATAAGGAAGGCGAAGTACTGGCAGAAGGAGAAATGCTTTCTTACTTTGGCTTGGATAAACGCGCTATTGTTGAAGGTGACGCCAGCGTAGAGATTGCAGGCAAGGTGTTTTCGGCAAGCGTTATCACTGTATTCTTAGATGAAGAAAGAGTGATGGCTAAAGGCGGTACTCGGACTGTCATTCCCAGGGATGAATTAACGCCATAGCCCGGTGTTATGTGTTTTATGGACGGAGTCGGTATTCGGAGGGGCATAAATGGGGATAGTCTGTGAGAATCTGGTTAAAAACTACGGCAGGCGTAAGGTTGTTCGCGGTGTCAGCTTGGAAGTCCATCCAGGAGAGGTTGTGGGCCTTTTGGGACCGAACGGAGCAGGCAAAACAACGACTTTCTATATGATTGTCGGGTTGGAAGCTGCCCATGGCGGGTCCATATACTTAGATGAACAAGACATAACTAAGCTTCCAATGCATCGCCGCGCAAGGCTTGGCATAGGATACCTGGCTCAGGAGCCGTCTATTTTCAGGAAGCTTTCAGTGGAAGAGAATATTCTTGCTGTTTTGGAGCTTATGGGAATCTCAAAAAAGGAGCAGCTATCCAGGATGGAGAGACTCCTCGATGAGCTTGCCATCGGACATATCAGGAAGCAGATGGGGTACACACTCTCCGGAGGTGAGAGGCGGCGCGTGGAAATAGCGAGAGTGCTCGCAGGATCCCCTCTTTATATTCTCCTTGATGAGCCTTTTACAGGTGTGGATCCCATTGCTGTCGCTGATCTCCAGGAAATTATCGGGCGGTTTCGCGATCTCGGTCTCGGTGTCCTCTTAACTGACCATAATGTCAGGGAAACCTTGGCTATTGTTGACAGGGCTTATATCCTGCACGATGGAAGAGTATTGGTCGAAGGAGACTCTTCTTCAGTTGCTGATGATCCCATAGCACGTAAGTACTACTTTGGGGAGCGATTCGCGTTTTGAAATGCCTTAAGCGATACACCTATAAGGAGTTGCTTGGACCTGTTCTGTTTTCAGTTATAGCTTTCACTTTGATTTTTGTCGCTGCTGACCTCCTTTTCATGCTGGCGCGATTGCTCGTGGACGGGAGTGTCGGATTAGGGACCATTCTTCAGTTGTTTGTTCTCGGGCTTCCACGTGTCGTGGCTTTAGCGCTTCCCATGTCTACCCTTCTCGGAATCCTTCTTTGCTACAGCAGGCTTTCAGCTTCCAGCGAAATCGTGGCTATGCGGGCAGCAGGCCTCAGCTTGGTTCGAATAATGACGCCTGCGCTGGTCATAGCCTTGGTGATAAGCGGAGTGGCGTTTGCATTTAATGAGAAAGTGGTCCCTCATGCGAATCGTAGGTTC
>JAKPFY010000248.1 GCA_029551185.1 Bacillota bacterium | reverse complement strand
GTCCTATTCCTGATAATGTAAAGAAATCATTGTTTGATATCTTATCTTTTTGTGTTCCCAATTCCAGGTGCCTTGATTTGTTTGCCGGAACAGGGGCAATTGGAATTGAGGCGTTGAGCAGGGGCGCCCAGAGGGTGACTTTTGTGGAATGCGCACCTCGCATGATTCGGGTGATTCTCAGTAATCTGGAAGCTACAGGATTCTCCTCTCAGGCCGGAGTAATGCAAGGTGATGTAAGAAGACTTGTGCCGGCTTTGCATAGACAGGGGGAAATGTTTGACATAGTTTTTGTGGATCCGCCGTACGGGCACGGGCTTGCCCCTCTGACCTTGGATATCCTTCTTGCTCATAATGTATTGGAGTCAGATGGGATCATTGTCGTGCGTCATGAGATCAGGCAGGAAATGCCGGAGGATTTCGGGGATCTGGAATTAGCCAGACAGGAGAAATATGGGGATACGATAATATCTTTCTATACGTTTGAAAGGTAAGGCCATTAGGCCAAACCGACAGTTTCAGATGGAGGCCTCAATAATGAAGATTGCAGTATATCCAGGTAGTTTCGATCCGGTGACCAATGGTCACCTGGACATCATAGAACGCGGCGCCCAACTATTTGACAAGCTTGTTGTAGCAGTTGCCAAGAACCCCGGTAAGGAACCGCTTTTTACTCTTGAAGAACGTATTCTAATGCTTGAGAAATCTCTCAGTCACCTTTCAAACGTGGAGGTCTCATATTTCAGGGGCTTACTTGTGGATTTTGCCCGTGCTGAACAAGCCTCTGTTATCTTGAGAGGATTACGAGCCATGTCGGATTTCGAATATGAGTTTCAGATGGCGTCAGTGAACAGGAAAATCGGTGACATAGAGACGGTCTTTATGATGACCGCCAACGAATACGCATACTTAAGTTCCAGCGCGGTGAAGGAAGTGGCAAGTCTTGGGGGGTGTGTGAAGGGTTTTGTCCCTCGTCATGTGTTAGAGATGCTCATTAAGAAGTATAAGCGATAAGCAATAGATTTTCCGGAATGAGGGGGGAAGAGCCAGGGTGGCGAAGACAGGGCTAATTGAACTCTTAGACAGGTTGGAAGGGATAATCGAAGACAGTAAGAAAATGCCTCTGACAAACAAGGTGTTGGTAGACGCCTACGATGTTTTGGAACTCCTTGATAAGATACGGATTTCTCTCCCGGATGAAGTGAAAAAAGCGGAAGAGCTGCTTAAGGAGAGAGATAGGATTATCGCTGAGGCTACTAGGGAAGCTGAAAACCTGAGAGGGTCTGCAAGCGAGTATTTGAAATCCATGGTTTCTGAGGAAGAGATAGTAAAGTGTGCCGAGATAGAGGCCAAGCGGATTCTTGACCAAGCAGAACGCGATGGAGAAGACATTCGAAATGGCGCTTCTCAATATGCAGCTGAAGTGCTTTTGAAGCTGGATGATAACCTTGACCGAGCCTTACAAGTAATCAGACGCGGAGTCGAGGAGCTTAAGAAGAGCTCTACCTGACGCCTTTGACTCGTACGAAGATGAGTTGTATTCGCCGGAAAAACCATATGACGATAGATATTCCTACCATTATGACTATTATCGTGAGAAGATCGGCAAAGGACGCGAGAAGCCTAATCGGGAACGTAGCCCGGGCTTCCGCCAGTCGAAGGCTGAATACAGGTGTCACCAGCTTAGCCAGACCCTGCCCGTAGGGGCTCATGACCACTACCGTGATAAGGGCTGCAATTACCGCATGGATAAGGCGGGATACGAAGTAAGGCGTCATTCTTATGTCAGTTCCGGATACCATTGCGGATACTTGGCCAAACACTGATAACCCTGACCATGCAATTACTGCATTTGCCACCATAAGCTTTTCCAATAGAGGCGCCTGTGCTTTGCTGGCCAACTCAGTCCCTAAGGTAATTTCGAATAAGCCACCGGTCATCGGCGAAATCAGTGTGTCTTCTATTCCAAGCAGGCGCGTAATCAGAGTGAGCGGCCACTCAATTAATCTTAGCACTCCTGATACAGATAATACTTTGATGATTACCGAGAACATCATAATGAAGCCGCCGACCAGCAGCATGCTCTCTACCGAATTGCGGACTGAATCGCCGAACACTTGCCCTATAGGCCTGCCGTCTGCATGCCGTGCCTTGTAGAGCTCATGGAAAGCCCTCTTGAAAATGTTTCCCTTTGTGGCGCTGCGTTCTAGGATTTGAGGTCTCTGGGATCCCCCATGCAATCTGAGCACTACTCCGAGTATTAGAGCGGAGATGTAGTGCACACCGCATATTACTCCTGCAAGGCCTGGCGCATGAAACATCCCTACTGCTACAGCCCCTGACATAAAAAGCGGATCCGCGGTATTTGTGAAAGACGCTAATCGCTCCGCTTCTATTTGGTTGCATAGGTCTTTTCTTCTTAGATCTGCGGCAATCTTTGCTCCAATAGGATATCCGCCGGTGATGCCCATGGCGAGTGCAAAGGCGCCTACTCCCGGAACATCAAAAACAGGCCTCATCAGAGGCTCTAAGAGAACACCAAGAAAGTGAACTACGCCAAGGGCCATTAGGACTTCTGCTGCGACGAAAAACGGAAGTAAGGCAGGAAACACAATTTCCCACCATACGCGCAGTCCTTCTATAGACGCCTCAAAGGCTACACTCGGGTATATCAATATGACTATGGTGATAAGAAGAGCACACCCAGCTACAAGATATGCATTCCTTTGAGTGAGTGATGCCCTGCTTTTCATGGTCCCGAACCCTCCCCGTGTGTTGCTCTTGCTGTCCCTATGTCTTTTCAAGTATATTTGAGTTGACTTAAGGATATGCTCATCTCCATTTACACGGCGGGGAATATCGCAACTTACCTAAAAGTAGAATAGATAGAAGAATCCACGAATACGTGAGGCAATACCGGGAGGAAATGACTTGAGTAAAAAGAGAAGTACATGGCTGAAAGTAGGAGCTGCGCTGATAATATTTGGCTGTATTCAAGGTTATCTTGCTCGCAATTACCTGATTATCGGGCCAGGCCCGGTCCAGAAGCTTGAAGAGATGGTGACGGTTGAGACAGGCAAGAAGGATGCGGAAGGAGCTTTCTTGTTAACAGCTGTAACAAGCGCCCCTGCAGGTATCCCTTCATGGATTGCGGCGGTTATTTCACCTGATATGGATATTTCGAAAAGAGCGCAAGAGATTCCCAAAGGGATGGATATTGAAAGATATATCAGTATCATGGAGAGCCTGATGCGGGAGAGCCAGATTGTTGCAGGGGCTGTGGCCTTGGAGAGGCTGGGTTTTCCTGTCAGAGTGGAGACTGTTGTGCGAATAGAGGCCGTGCTCGCTGATAGCCCTGCTAAGGGTATACTTGAACAGGGCGACATTATCCTTGTTGTCGATGACCGACGAGTAGCCACCGCAGAAGAGGCAGTGAAGGCTATCAGCCAAAGGACACCCGGGGCCGAAGTGCTGCTTACAGTGTCGAGACAAGGGAAAGTCAAGAGATTCCATGTGGGAACAGGTCCCCATCCTGAGGATCGGACTCGTGCTGCTTTGGGAATTCTTGTCAGTTCCAGTCTCTCATATGATCTCCCTCTGAATATCGAAATTGATTCTCGCAATGTCAAAGGTTCATCTGCAGGCCTCATGTTTACTCTGGAGATCCTTAACCAATTACATCCGGATGACTTGACCGGGGGTCAGATAATCGCGGGAACAGGAACCATTGGACTTGACGGAGCTGTCGGGCCAATCGCAGGGGTCAAGCAGAAATTAGTGGCTGCGAAACGTGGAGGCGCAAAGTATTTCCTTGTTCCCATGGAGAACCTGGAGGCTGCTGAGGAAATCGCAAAAAACCTTAAACCTATTAAGGTTATAGGGGTCACTGACATCGGTCACGCTATCACTGTGTTGGATGATATTGCTAGGAGGAATAATGGAACTTCTGGAGAATAATAGAGGGAAAAGAAATGAATGTCGTTCTTCGGGACTTTCAGGGGGCGATTTGTTTTGGCGCTCTATGTTTGGAGAGCCAGACCGCACGGGATAGTGCTTGTGTTCTCTTTGATTTTGCTTTGTGCATTCTCGCCTGTAGTCGCAGGCTATCAAGGCGTCCTAAAATCGGGGATGAAAGGTGAAGACGTTCGAGAACTTCAGGATGTTCTTATCAGTTTGGGGTTTTTGGAAGGAGAGAGTGACGGCTCATTTGGAGTGAAAACGTTAAATGCTGTAACGGCTTTTCAAAGGGCATATAATCTTCATGTTGACGGTATAGTAGGCGCTGATACATGGAGTCTTCTCGAGACGGAAGCCGCTCGTACAAGGATGAAGACCTACGTAGTTCGCCCAGGGGACACCCTTTATGATCTTGCCCGACGATTTGACATAACCGTTTCCGAGCTTGCATCTATCAATAATATACGAGATCCCGCCCTTATCAAGGTGGGCCAAGAACTGCTGGTTCCTTCTCCGGGTTCTGTCGTGTCCAGGGGCGAGCGGGGAGCTTGTGAGATGTTGCATTGGGATACGGTGAACCGCCTTTTCAAGGTAGGTAGTATAGCTACTGTAATCGATGTTAGGACAGGCCTGTCTTTTCGTGTAAGGAGGCGGGGAGGCAGTCTCCATGCTGATGTGGAACCTTACAATAAAGAGGATACGGCAATCATGAAAGGGATCTACGGGGGAAGCTGGTCCTGGGATAGAAGGCCCATCATAGTCCGGATAGGGGGACGCAGTATAGCAGCTTCCATGAATGGAATGCCCCACGGGGGGCAGAGTCTTGGCAACAACAACTTCAATGGCCACTTCTGCCTGCATTTCGCTGGCAGCAAGCTTCACAATTCCCGCAAGTCCTGCCCTTTGCACCAAAAGTGTGTGAGGGAAGCTGCCGGAATCTAATCGGCGGCTTACGGCGGAGGCTCTTTTTTCTTGACTCAAACTAATCCCTGTTCTATAATTCAATATGTCTTACAGGGGAGTGCTTTCATGAGAATAGATGTATCTACGATAAAGGATATAAAAGGCGCAAGCATTGACGTAGAACTGGAAGGGCCTTTGGATCCGATGGTGATAGCGGGAACAACCCTCAAGCCGGTAACACCGGTGTATGTTGTTGCTAAAGCTACTTCTACCGGGCATAGCGGCATTCTTGTTCAAGGGAAGGCCAGGGCGAAGCTTCAGGCTGAATGCCACAGATGCCTTAGAGAGTTCATATTTGATGTTGAGACGGAATTACAGGAGCAGTATTGCAAAGAGCCCTATAGACCTTCGTCCGGGCAAGGCAGCGAGCAAGATGAGGTTTTAACATATAATGGAGATTTTGTAGATATTTCGAAGGAAGTAAACTCACTCTTGGCGTTGTCCATCCCTATTCAGCTTGTTTGTTCCAGTGAGTGCAGGGGTTTATGCCATGTTTGCGGCAAGAACTTGAATGACGGTGAGTGCTCATGTTCAGATGAATCAGGCGATATCCGTCTTGCGCCCCTTGCAGAGCTCTACAAGAGTTAGGATAAAGACTAGTTCTAGTGACTGGAGTGAGATTTAAGTGGCAAATCCTAAAGGGAAATTCGGTAAGTCGAGGACACGAAAACGTCGCGCAAATTGGAAGATTGAAGCGCCGAAGCTCATTGAGTGTGAGAAGTGCCATGCTCTAAGGAGACCGCACAGAGTGTGCACAGAGTGTGGCTACTATGACGGACGGCAGGTCATGGTCGTCGAAGGAAAGAAGAAGAAGAGAGCATAGTATAGGTTGAATTCCCGTTCGGTAATCCATCATTTGTTCTTTGAAGGCCGGTAGCTCCTTGCACGGCCTTTTGTCATTTTGCAGTCGATATTTCATTTTCTCTTTCATTTTCTCTTGCAAGTAGTGCAGGAATCGATATATACTTAGTTTAGTATCTGCTACTAAGACTTGGTCATAATTCATGTTCCGCACTGATAAAGCAAGGCAATGAGAGTTGATGAGATGTGAAGCCTAAGCAAAAAAAGTCAAAGAGGCTCGAAAGACTTCGCGAGGTTATAGAGGATGATCCGTTTATAACAGACAGAGAGCTTGCTTGTGTATTCGGAGTCAGTATACAGACTATACGATTGGACAGGCTTGAACTGGGAATTCCTGAGTCTCGCGAGCGCACCAGGCGTTTAGCTGAAGAGGCAACGAATAAAGTAAGATCAGTGGAAACAGGCGAAGTCATCGGAGATCTAATCCATGTAAAGCTGGGGCAAGAAGGCATATCTGTGCTTGAGACCGATAAAGATATGGCATTTCAGCGGACTTCCATTGTCAGAGGGCATCACATTTTCGCTCAGGCAAACTCATTGGCTGTGGCGCTTGTAGACGCTGAGATTGCGCTTACCGGCACGGCCACTGTCAAGTACCTTAGGCCGGTCAAAGCAGGAGAAAGACTGGTGGCAAAAGCGGAAATCGTAAGCCGAAGCGGTAGACGGCATGTAGTGAAAGTTACGACGAAAATAGGCCATGAGGACGTTTTCACCGGAGAATTCGCTGTGTTTGCAGTGGACGAACCTGATGGATACGGTGAGACTCAAGGAGGGGATTTGAATTGAAGATTGCCCTTGATGCAATGGGGGGAGACTTTGCGCCTTCAGAGATTGTGCGAGGGGCGTGTCTTGCTGCAGAGGAACTGGACGTTGAAGTCATACTTGTGGGAGACAGGCACGCTATCGAGAGTGAGCTCAGTAAGGCAGGCCTGCGGGATCTTCCTCTTTCTATTGTACATGCAGGGCAAGTTATTCCAATGGATGAGTCCCACCCTGTGGATGCTGTAAGAAGAATGCGCTCATCTTCGATATTGGTCGCATGTGACCTAGTGGCACAGGGTGATGCGGATGCAGTGGTATCTGCCGGCAATACCGGCGCTACGATGATAAGCGCAATTATGAGGTTAAAACGATTGGACGGCGCAGATCGGCCTGCCATCTGCACAGTTTTCCCTACGACGAAAGGCTACTCTCTGTTGATAGACGGCGGTGCGAATTCAGAGTGTAGACCCCATCATATGTTGAGCTTTGCTTTGATGGGGGATGCCTACGCCAGGCAAATCATGGGAATGGGAAGCCCCAAGCTCGGCCTTCTTAGCATAGGAGAGGAGGCTACGAAAGGCACTGAGTTAACAGTTGCTTCGTATGAGCTGATTAGTAAAGCCGGCTGCAATTTCGTAGGTAACATCGAAGCGAAAGACATCCCGCTTGGGCGGGTAGATGTGGTAATTACCGATGGCTTCACCGGGAATGTTGTGCTGAAGCTGGCTGAGGGCGTAGGAGAGGCCATGGTAAAGATACTGAAGGCATCTATAGAGAAAAGCCTTGTTTCGAAGGTAGGGGCGGCTCTCATGCGACCTGCCCTCAAATCCCTTGCCGAAAAAATGGACTATTCAGAGTATGGAGGCGCGTTGCTTCTTGGTGTAGGGGGGATTACAGTCATTGCTCATGGGCGTTCCCGAGCCAAAGCGATTAAGAACGCTATAGGAACTGCCAAAGCTGCTGTGGAGGGCAATGTCATCGAGGCTGTTGCCACTCGTCTTGCGCGAGGCGGTTCTGAGAGGAGAGATAACCGTGAAGACTAGGGCGCCCTATCTAAGAGGGGCAAGTATAGCAGGAACAGGAAGCGCTGTGCCTGAACGAATTCTAACCAACTTTGACTTGGAGAAAATGGTGGATACCAGTGATGAGTGGATCGTGGAACGCACAGGTATCAAAGAGCGGCGCATAGCAGCTGAAGGAACGGCAACGTCTGATCTGGCAAAGGAAGCAGCTCTGAAAGCGCTGGATGACGCAGGCATGACCTCCGATGAACTTGATCTTGTTATTGTCGCTACAGTCACACCTGATACAATATTTCCGTCATGCGCATGTGTGCTTCAAAGAGAAATAGGAGCCAAAAACGCTGCCGCTTTCGATATTAGCGCCGGATGCACAGGATTTGTGTACGCTCTTTCCGTTGCCCGCGAACTTGTGGCTTCCGGCCGGTATGATAATGTTCTTGTAATTGGGGCTGAGATTCTCTCTAGGATTGTGGATTGGGAAGACAGAAACACCTGTGTACTATTTGGAGATGGTGCAGGGGCTGCCGTCATCCGGCCTTGCGCTTTCGGTGAAGGTATAATCGAATGTGTTCTAAGATCTGACGGATCCCACGGTGACGCGTTAGTCCTTCCTGCCGGCGGATCCAAGATGCCTGCGTCCCACGGGACAGTGGATTCCAGGCTTCATTACATCCAAATGAAGGGGAATCTGGTCTATCGGTTTGCCGTAAGGGTAATGGTAGAAGCTGCTGTCGAGGCGCTGAATAAGGCCAATCTGAAAAAAGAAGATGTAGACTATATCATTCCCCATCAAGCGAACCAGAGGTTAATAGACCTTGCTGCTGAGAGGCTTGGGGCACAGGACAAAGTCTTCTCGAATATTGCAAGGCTTGGCAACACGTCGGCCGCCTCTATCCCTATAGCCCTTGACGAGGCAGCCAGGTCCGGAAGACTGAAAAACGGTGACATGGTCATGTTGGTAGGGTTCGGCGCCGGTCTTACGTGGGGCTCGGTAATACTTAAGTGGAACAAAGGGCAACCGGATAGCGGCAACATGTAGATCCGGGTTGTTTAGGACGGTGTCAGGTATTGGACATGGAAAACAAGAAGGTGGCATTTGTCTTCCCGGGGCAAGGATGCCAGCGGGTCGGCATGGGTAAGGCTCTGGCGGACAATTATGAAGAGGCCGGACAGGTTTTTGAAGAGGCGGACAGAGCTCTCGGATTTCCTCTGTCAGAGCTATGCTTTTTCGGGCCTGAGGAGGACCTGACCCTGACGAGAAACGCTCAACCGGGAATTGTCGCAACATCTGTCGCAATCTTCGCTGTGATGAAATCCTTAGGGGTTACTCCTGATATAGTATGCGGCCACAGTGTAGGTGAATACTCAGCGTTGGTGGCATCAGGCTCGCTATCCTTCGGGGATGCGGTGCGACTGGTGAATATCCGCGGCCAACTGATGGAAAAGGCTTATCCGCCTGGGGCAGGTGGAATGACTGCTGTTTTAGGATTGGACAAGGAGAAGGTCGCTTTGGCATGCGGGGCAGCCCGGTCTGTTGGATGGGTTGAGCCGGCAAATTACAACTCTCCCAGTCAAGTTGTCATATCAGGGGATATGGCCGCCCTCAAAAAGGCGGAGGAGCTCTGCCTGGCGCAAGGTGCAAGAAGAGTGATTCCACTCAAGGTCAGTGGGCCGTTTCATTCAAGGTTGATGGCCTCTGCAAGATCCGCGCTGGAATGCGAACTTGAAAAGGTAACGCTCCGGAAGCCCCATGTCCCGCAAGTTATGAATGTTGACGGCAAGGTATCTCGGTCCGAGGCAAGAATCAAAGAACTGCTGGCAAGGCAGATCTCCGAGCCTATTCTGTGGGAGGATTGTGTGAGGGAAATGTGGAGCTTGGGCGCTGACGTTTTCGTTCAAGTAGGCCCCGGGAGAGTCCTTACAGGACTTATCCGCGAAATTGAACCTCAAGCCAAAACTTTCGCAGAAGACGGCAACACTCAGGTCGATGATGTCTTGAGATTTCTCAAGGGGGTCACAGGGTATGAGGATGAGGGATAAGGTTGCGATTGTCACCGGGGCTTCAGGCGGTCTTGGTTCTAAGATAGCCAAGGCGTTCGGAAGAGAAGGCGCGTATGTTGTAGCGCTTGCGGGACGAAATCTCGAGACCGCGGAGACAGTTGCACAGGAGATTATTGCGGAAGGTGGCAGCGCTGTGGCGGGAAGTGTAGATGTTTCTTCGCCTGCCTGTGTTGAGGAGGCCATCGGCGAGATCCATAAGAAATTCGGGCATATAGACATTCTGGTAAATAATGCAGGCGTCAGACGTGATAACTTCCTCATCAGAATGACAGACGAGGAATGGAAAGAAGTCATGGAGGTAAACCTTAACGGAGTGTTTTATTTTATGAGGTCAGTCGGCAAGAGGATGTTTAGACAGAGATCCGGTAGAATAATAAACATCTCGTCTGTGGCAGGTGTTCTTGGCAATCCGGGTCAGTCAAATTACTCTGCGTCAAAAGCAGGCGTAATCGGCCTTACCAAGGCTGCTGCCAGGGAGCTTGCCATGCGCCAAGTTACTGTAAACGCTATTGCCCCCGGGTTTATTGATACGGGTATGACAAGGGAGCTTGGCTGTGAAGTCAAAGAAAAACTCATACAAGGCGTGCCTTTGGGAAGGGCAGGCTGCGCCGAGGATGTGGCAGAAGCTTGCCTATTCTTAGCTTCTGATGAAGCATGCTACATAACAGGCCAGGTTTTGTGTGTAGACGGAGGCTTGGCAATGTAGCCACCTCGGATTGGGAACACTATAAACTTGAGTTAAGGGAGGTGAAAAAAATGGCAGGTTTTGAGGGGAAAGCACAGGAGGTCTTTGCTAAGGTAAAAGAGATAGTAGTCAGGGAGGCCAGGGTAGACGAGGCTTCTGTAACGCCTGACGCTACCATGAATGACCTTTATGCTGACTCTGCTACAAGAATGAGCATTGGGGATGAACTGGACAGAGAGTTCGACCTGGGGATTCTCGATGTTGATCTTGCGGAAGATACCACAGTTCAGGATATTGTTGATTTCATCATGGAGCAACTGGAAGAATCCGAAGAATAAGAGACAATTAATCCAAAATCATGGGAAAGGCGCACGAAATGGTGTGGGGTGAGGATATGAGACCACGGGTGGTGGTGACCGGCATCGGAGCGGTCACCCCCATTGGCATAGGGAAAGAGGCTTTCTTTGAAGGCCTCCTGACCTCGAGAAACGGTATAAGGCGAGTGTCCGCTTTTGAGCCGGACGACTATAGGACTCAGATGGCAGGTGAGGTTCGGGATTTTCAAGTTGAGGATTTCATGTCCAAGCGGGAAGCCCACCGGCTTGCCAGGTTTGCACAGTTTTCAGCAGTCTCTGCAAGACTGGCCATAGAAGACGCCAAGCTTTCCATTGACGAAAAAACAAGGGATAGAACAGGCGTTGTGATGGGTTGCGGCATCGGGGGGATTGAGGTAACCGAGGACCAGGTGAAGCTTATGCATTCCTATGGTCCAAGAAGGGTCAGTCCTTTCTTCATCCCCATGATGATTCCTAACATGGCTTCAGGGCAAATCGCCATTCTCACCGGCGCAAGGGGGCCTAATCTCACTGTCACAACAGCGTGCGCCGCTTCTATGCATGCTATAGGAGAGGGTTTCCGAATTATTCAAAGAGGCGACGCTGACATCATGCTGGTAGGAGGTGCTGAAGCCAGCATCACCCCGGCCGGCTTTGCAGGATTCTGTGCCTTGAGGGCTATGTCCCAGAGGAATGATGAGCCGGAAGAGGCGTGCCGTCCTTTTGATAAGGGAAGAGACGGGTTTGTTATGGGTGAAGGCGCATTGGTGTTGGTCCTTGAGAGATTGGAACATGCGCTTGCAAGACGAGCCTACCCATACGCGGAGATTGTCGGATACGGAGCGAGTGATGACGCCTATCACATTGTGGAGCCGGACCCTGAAGGTAAGGGTGCAGCTTTAGCCATGCGTAGAGCGCTGGATGATGCCGGGCTCAGACCTGCCGATGTTGATTACATCAATGCTCACGGAACGTCCACTCCGCTGAATGATAGATGTGAGACCACAGCAATAAAAAAGGTGTTCGGTCTTCACGCGCAAGAGTTGATGGTGAGCTCCACTAAATCCATGACCGGACACATGCTAGGCGCTGCCGGTGTTTGCGGTGTTGCTGCTTGTATATTTGCAATAGAGACCGGAATGGTTCCGGCGACGATAAACTACAAAGAGCCTGACCCGGATTGTGATCTGGATTATGTGCCTAACTTTGCAAGGAATGCTAATGTAGACGTAGCTATGAGTAACGCTTTTGGTTTCGGGGGGCACAATGGGGTTATTGTGACAAGGAGATTTCTTAAATGAACAAGGGATCGTTAAATGGCCCGGCAAAAAAGTAGGAGAAGCCGTAAGGAGGATTTGGCAACGGGTGATTTGCTGAAGTTACAACGTGTTCTCGGAGTATCTTTTCATAGTCAAGAGTTGCTGAAGAAGGCTGTAACCCATAGTTCTTTTGAAGGCGGAGGTCCTGACGCCGGAAATGAGAGGCTCGAGTTTCTTGGCGACGCTGTCCTAAAGCTGACGTGCGCTTGGTATTTCTTTGAGAAACATCCTACTTTGGCTGAAGGAGAGCTTTCAGCAATAGTCGGGCAGGTTGTCAGTGAAAAATCTTTGGCTTCCGCAGCAGCTCGTCTAGGCTTGTCAAGGTTTCTCATGGTTAGCCATAGTCTCGAAGTGACAGGCGGCAGAGAGTTGCCTTCCGTGCTTGCAGACGCGTTTGAAGCGATTATCGGTGCTGTTTTTTTAGATTTAGGACTTGATGCCGCGAGAGACTTCGTTGTGGATAAACTTGAGCTGGATATGATTGACGCGGAAGAGTGCTTAAAAGAGGATGGTTTCAGAAACTTCAAGGCAGAGTTGCAAGAACTCTTTCAAAAGGAAAGGAAGTTCCTTCCCGAGTATAGAGTGGTAAGAGAAGAAGGCCCCGATCATGATAAGATTTTCACCGTATGTGTATATTCTGAGAAGACCGCTATAGGCCACGGGGTAGGAAAAACCAAGAAAGAAGCTGAACAAGCCGCGGCCGAGGATGCGCTGGATTCAATCTTATTCGACTAATCTCCCGACATAATCGAGAAATTCCGCATAACAGAGGATCTTTTAGGATGATGTTGAATATTGATATAGGAGATGCGGCTCATGGTCCAAAACCTGGGAGCGGGAGGTAGAAGGCGTGGAGGTACTAAAGGTGTCAGCGCAGTCAAAGCCCAAGTCGGTGGCGGGCGCCCTGGCTGCCGTGCTCAGGGAGAGGGGGTCTGCCGAAGTTCAGGCTGTTGGAGCTGGGGCTGTGAACCAGGCTGTTAAGGCGATAGCGATTACACGTGGGTTTGTTGCGCCAAATGGGATAGATCTTGTAGCCATTCCAGCTTTCGCCGAGATTTCAATCGACGGGGAGGAGAGGACCGCAATAAAATTCATCGTTGAACCAAGGTAGTACCAAAGAGAGAATTTTGTGGGTATTAACTGTTTACTGAGTCGCTGTTAGCTTTCTCATAATTTGGGACCGGTTTTGGACCGACAGCCTGTTTTCAAAGGAGCAAGCGCTTCCGTGGAGGCAGGCTGTGCCACTAATAAAGGCGGCGTGTCCGATTTTGGAAGAATATTATTCCTTGGCCGATAGTATACATTTAGCAAATTCAGTATGAATCGGTCAAGGAGGACTCTACATGTCCGCTACAAACCAAGACTTGGATCTCGAGTTGTTATGGCGAGCACGGCAAGGGCAGGAACCGGCTAAGGACGATCTGGTACGGAAGTACTTGCCAATGGTGCGACATATCGTCCAGACAACAGCTGTCGGAGTGCCCGGATTGGAGTTCGAGGATCTCACTCAAGAGGGCCTGTTCGGTCTCGTGGAGGCTATCCGGCAATATGACGTTGAACGGCCGGGAGTCAAGTTCAGTTCCTTCGCATATCTCTGCATCATCCGTAAAGTATACAACAGCCTTCGTAGGCATAGCAGCGGGAAGCATAAACCGCTTAACCAGGCCTTGTCCTTGTATGCGGTTATGGATGGAGAAAACTGTCGTCCGATTCTGGATTTAGTTGCAGGGGATTCTTTGAATCCTGAAACCGTTTTGGAAGACAAGTGGATGGACATGCAGGTGGAGCAAGTCTTACGAGATTATCTTTCTGTATTGGAGTATGTTGTAACCGTCCTCCTGCGTCAGGGGTATACGACAAGTGAGATTAGCCGTGCTATAGGGCTTAATCTCAAGGCTGTTGATAACGCTCGTACTCGTGTCAAAGGGAAGCTAAGACGGATTCTCGGAAAATACGGTTCACTGACTCATCCTGAAATTCCTCGAAGGATAAGAAAACGCGAGGATCTGTATTTGAAGATTAATGTAAGCCTATGATTCCGTTATTCCTCTGATTTTCCTCCAAGCCCATGCCTTGAACCTCAGGGCACTGGTAGTAACATTCTCTTTTGGGTTATGCTGTGATACAATACGATTGCGCCTTGAGACTATCGGTCTTGTCGGTTCTCATTTAGGCTTGTCTACGCTTATATGAGGAAGCTCTGTCGAGTACCGACAGACGGTGCCATATTGGAACTAGGGTGATTTTGGTTGTACCTTAAGCGTGTGGAAGTCTATGGGTTTAAATCCTTCGCAGACAAGACGGAGCTTGCGTTTTCCCCGGGTATCACTTCGATTGTCGGCCCCAACGGATCAGGGAAAAGCAACATTGCTGACGCAATCAGGTGGGCCTTGGGAGAACAAAGCGCGAAGACGCTCCGCGGCTCCAAAATGGAAGACGTAATTTTTTCCGGATCCGACAAGCGGAAACCCTTGGGGTTTGCCGAGGTTACGCTGGTATTTGACAATAGCGACCGCTACCTTCCCATTGACTTCCTGGAGGTTCAAGTTACGAGACGAGTCTATCGGTCCGGCGCAAGTGAGTTCCTCATATCAGGGGTCCCGTGCCGTCTCAGAGATATTCAGATCCTTTTCATGGATACAGGGCTCGGGAAAGCCGGGTACTCTGTTATCGAGCAAGGCAGGATTGATGCGATCCTGGCTGCGGGATCGGATCAACGCAGAGCGTTTTTCGAGGAAGCTGCAGGGATTCATAGATACAAGACTCGCCGCAACGAAACAGAAAGAAGGCTCGAGGCTGTTGGGGAAAACGAGGAGCGCATCAGGGGTCTTGTAGCGGAGCTTGGAAGGCAACTTGAACCCTTGATGAAAAGGGCAGACGAAGCTCGAAAGTTTCAAAGTTACAGTCAGCGACTGTCAACACTTGAGATAAGCCGGACCCTAACTGAACTTAAGAAGCTGGACAAAGTCAAGGATGACCTTTGGAACAAGCTAACCCTTGTTGAAGCCAGGCTCGGTGATTTGATGAAGGAGCAAGATGCGCTGGAGGATGAGCTCCTGCATGAAAAAACGTGCCTTGCTGAACTGGAGGATGCCCGTGACGAAATCCACTCTCAGGCAACTCGGTTGGGAGCGGAGATAGAAAAAACCGAAGGTAAGGTTGGAGTAGCGTCTGAACGGTTGGCAGGCTTGGAAGATCAGCTGACATCCCTTGAAACATCCTACGAGAGGAACATGGCAGCCCTCTCTTGCTCTCAGCCGGAACTTGAGAGCAAGAGATCTCTTCTTGCAGGCATTACCGCTGAACTTGAAGAGGCAAAGGAATATCTCAAAGCCAAGGAATCTTACGAGGAGAGCCTCACGAGAGAGTTGAACCAAGAGAGGGAGGCAGAGGAACGCCTCAAAGCAGACATTATTGAAGTCCTTTCGGAGCTGGCTGAAGTTAAGAATGAATTGGCCAGAAAGAAGATGGCGGATGAGGCAAAGGAGCGTCAGATTGAGAAGGATAGGCAACAACTGGAACAAGCCCAGCAAGAACTCGATAACACCTCTTCTGAACTGAAACGGGACAGGGAGCGTCTTTCTGAATTGAACGCGAGGAAGGGCAGCCTGTCTCAGGAAATAGTCGAAGCAGAAGAAGAACTGAAACATGCCGAAGACGAGCTGGAAAAGGTCTATGGAGTCCTGAGGGATCTGGAAAGGCAAATCCATGCCAAAGCCTTGGAGCTTGAGGCATGTAGACAGCAGGAAGAAAAAGGTGAGTGGTATCCGAAAGGAACTCGGGCTGTCATGGCTGCAGCCCGGCGTGATGAGCTTGGCGGGGTTATTGGAACCTTCGCGGATGTCATTGAAGTCCCTGATGAGTATGAGCATGCTATTGAAGCCGCGTTAGGACGGTCGCTCCATAATATTGTGGTAGAGCGAGAAAGCCATGCAACAGCTGCAGTGGCATACCTGAAGGAACGTGGATTAGGGAGAGCAACATTCTTGCCGCTTGACCTTATTCGCCCTACCGGATTCCCCTCCGCTTACCGTCATATCCTGAGGATGCCGGGTGTTTTTGGGATTGCGTCCGAGCTTGTGTCCTATGATGAATCTGTCAAAAAGGCAGTGGAGTTTTCGTTAGGCCGTATTTTGGTTGTAGATAATCTTGATGTGGCTGTCATGGCAACACGAGCTTTGGACAGATCATTAAAAATCGTGACAATTGACGGTGATATCATTTTCCCCGGAGGGGCGATTTCCGGCGGTAGCAGGGCGGCAAGGCAGGGCAGGAGGTTGTTGGAGGTAAGACGGCGCCTCAGTGATTTGGAACTTGAGGAGAAGAATCTGCGTGAGGAAGGATCACGAGTAATGCAAGAGACGGAACGGATACGAGGCATGATTCGGGACCTCAAAAAGCTTTGCGCAGATTTGACTTCAGAATGGAGACAGACTGAACTCGAAACCGCAAGGCTCCAAGCTCTGCAGGCTGAAAGACGCAAGGAGTTGGAAAAAGCCCGTCTCCGGGTGAACATGCTCCGTTCTGAGCTGGAATATCAAGAGGATGAGGATATCATATCTCCTAATGATATCGGAGAGGGGCTGGAGGAAAGGGTTGAAGAGCTTACCGTAGCCCGCGAGGAGTTGTCCCGAAGGGGGGAGAAACTTTCCGAGAGACTTAAGGAGCTTTCTTCCGCGCGTGATGAGGCTATGCGTGACATTACCGAGACCAAAGTGAGAATTGCATCTCGGAGCCAAGAGGCTGAAAATCTGAAGCACCGGATTTCCGCTATGGAAGCTTCCATTTCTGAACTGACCTCCGGAGTTGATGCTACCGGCCAGGAGATGGCAAAAATCAGAAGCCTCATATCCGAGACCTGCCTGAGACTTAACGAAGGTAAGGATCGCCTTGACATGCTCCGGAGGAATAGACTTGAGCTGGAGAGGACCTTTGCGTCGATAAGAGACCGTCGCCGTCTGACTATCCGAAGCATCAGTGAGAAAGAAGAGGCTATGAAGACTCTTCAGACAACGTTTGAGGATCTTGAGAAAGAAAGAACCGCACATCGTCTTCGAAGGGTTGAGGTTCTTGAAGGAATTCGTCATATGGTAGATGAGCTTGCGAGGAATTATCGAATGACGCCTGAAGAGGCAGAGCAAAAGGTGGATTTTACGCAATATGAAAACATTAAAGATCGAGATGATGTAAGAGAAGAAATTCTGATGCTTAGGGATAAGATAGATGCCATAGGACCTGTTGACCTTGGCGCAATTGAGATATACGAATCCATGAAATCAAGACAGGAATACTTGGAAGAAGGGCTTAATGATATTGAGGACGCCGTGAAATACCTTAGGCAAATTATCGAGCGCTACGATGAAGAGAGCGAAAGACGCTTTAAGGAAACCTTCGATGCAGTGAGGCGAGAATTCAAGACGCTTTTTTCAAGACTGTTCGGAGGCGGGACTGCTGACTTAATTTTGGTTGGTTCGGAAGGCCGAGGACTTCCCGGGGTTGAGATTGTGGCAGAGCCCCCGGGCAAGAGACTTCAAAACCTTACGCTTCTGTCCGCAGGAGAAAGGTCTTTAGCCGCAATAGCCCTTATATTTGCAATTCTTAAGGTTCGTCCTAGTCCCTGCTGTATTCTGGATGAGATAGATGCAGCGCTGGATGAGGCTAATGTCGGGAGGTTCGCGGATCTTTTGCGGGATACAGCCAAAGAAGGGCAGTTTATTGTTGTGACTCACAGAAAAGGCACGATGGAGAGTGCTGACGCTCTTTATGGAGTTACCATGGAGGAATCCGGTGTGTCAAAACTTGTTTCACTTAATTTGGAGGATGCGGCATCATATCCTCGCCAAGAGACAGCTTAACAGTAAAGGTGTGAACTTTCTGAATGAACGTAAGAGATGGGCTCACGAAGCCAATCCAAAATCATAATTCGCATAACAAACCTAAAGGGCTGCTGGCCTCCCTTTCCGAGAGGCTGACGAAAACCCGAGCGAGCATAGTGGGACAGGTGCAGTCCTTGGTAAGGAGACACCCTACTTTTGATTCAGAGTTTCTTGATGAGCTGGAAGCTATATTACTCCAGGCCGACGTAGGTGTTAACACTACAGGGCAACTGCTTTCAGGGCTGTCCCAAAGTCTGAAAGAAAGCGGGCAGGGGAAGGCTTTAAGCGGGGAAGAGGTTTTAGCAAGACTAAAGGGGGAAATCGTCACACATCTGGGACCTCCTGAACCTCTTGCGGAAGCGGCGGAAGGCCCTACTGTAATCATGGTTGTGGGAGTCAACGGGACAGGTAAGACTACAACTGTTGGCAAGCTATGTTATAGATTCGGGAAACTTGGCGACCAGGTTATCTTGGGAGCGACTGACACTTTTAGAGCTGCTGCCATTGATCAGCTGGAAATCTGGGGTAAGAGAGCGGGCGCCAGGGTCATACGCCACGAAGAAGGTGCAGATCCTGCTGCAGTAGCCTACGACGCTTGCCAAGCTGCAAAAGCCAGAGGGGCGGACTACGTGATTCTTGATACAGCAGGAAGGCTCCACACCCATGTAAACCTCATGAGGGAGCTGGAGAAGATTAAGCGCGTTGTTGAGCGGGAGATTCCCGGAGCTCCTCATGAAGTCTTGCTTGTTCTTGACTCTACATCAGGCCAAAATGGGCTTAGTCAAGCTACAACATTCAAGGAAGCAGTGGAAGTCACCGGCATAGTCTTAACAAAACTGGATGGCACTGCGAAGGGTGGCGTTGTCCTGGCAATAAGGGACAGTTTAGGGATCCCTGTAAAGCTTATCGGGATTGGCGAGGGGATTGAGGATCTTCGGGATTTTAATCCAAGAGAGTTTGCTGACGCTATTTTCCACGACCCGGACCGGTCGGGATGTCCGGACTGAGTTGACGCTCCCAGTCGCTAAGTGTATACTACTTGCGTGAGTAAAAGGGGGTTGACCTCATGTTCGAAAACTTGACAGCGAGGTTTCAAGAAACCTTCCGCAAGCTGCGAGGGAAAGGCAAGTTAAGTGAGGCGGACGTAGACGAGGCCCTTAGGGAGATTCGCATAGCTTTGCTGGAAGCAGATGTGAACTTCAAAGTTGTCCGGGATTTTGTGTCGAAAGTCCGTGAGCGAGCCGTAGGGCAAGAGGTAGCAGCCAGCCTTACTCCGGGGCAGCAGGTAATAAAGATAGTTAACGCAGAACTTACGGAGCTCATGGGCGGGCGTGAAAGAAAGATCCAGTTCGCGCCGAAGCCTCCTACTGTCATCATGATTGTGGGACTCCAAGGCTCAGGGAAAACAACAACTTGCGCAAAACTCGGGCGCCTCCTGAAGAAGCAGGGTAGGAAGCCGTTATTGGTTGCAGCTGATACTTGGAGGCCTGCAGCCATAAAACAGCTTCAGATTCTCGGGGATTCGACCGGTGTGGAGGTTTTCGCCACTCATCAAGGTGACGATGCGGTGAAGGTCGCGTCTTCAGGTGTGGAACGAGCAAAATCCCTAGGTTGCGATACAGTGATTGTGGATACCCAAGGCAGACTCCACGTAGACGAGGAACTCATGGCTGAGCTTTGTAGTATGCAGAAGGCGATTTTGCCGCATGAGGTTCTTCTTGTGGTAGATGCTATGACCGGTCAGGACGCCGTGAATGTGGCATCCTCCTTTGACGAACGATTAGAGCTTTCCGGGGTTATTCTGACCAAACTTGACGGAGATGCTAGGGGAGGCGCAGCGTTATCCACAAGAGCGGTGACAGGTAAGCCCATAAAGTTTGTTGGGGTCGGCGAAAAAATGGACGCCTTAGAGCCCTTTCATCCGGATCGTATGGCTTCCCGCATATTGGGTATGGGCGACATCCTCAGTCTTATTGAAAAGGCAGAGGAGAGTTATGACGAGGCTAAGGCGGCTCAGCTCGCGGAAAAGTTGAAGACCGCGAATTTCACCTTGGAGGATTTTCAAGATCAATTGGAGCAAATGCAAAAAATGGGCCCATTAGATGAGATCCTTCGAATGATTCCAGGCATGGGCCGTATCAAAGGTGTAGGCGATATGAAGGTGGATGAAAAGCGTCTCAGGCAAGTGGACGCCATCATAAGTTCCATGACGCCCGAGGAACGGAGAAACCCCGAGATTATTAACGGGAGCCGACGAAGGAGAATTGCAAGGGGCAGCGGGGTCAAAGTCCAAGATGTCAATGCGCTACTACGCCAATTCAACCAAGTTAAGGAATTCCTAAAGCAATTTGGCGGGGGAGGCAAAGCCGGGCGTCGAGCCATGCGAAAAGGGATGATTCCTTTCATGCAATAACGCGCCGGATTAAGATTAAGCCGGATATAAGATTATCACTGAAGCAATGCTGGGAAACAGGAGGTGACGACATTGGCGCCTAGAATAAGGCTTGCAAGGACCGGAGCTAAGGGACAGCCTTCGTACAGGATTGTTGTGGCTGATTCCCGCTCTCCTAGAAACGGGCGGTTTATTGAGATCCTTGGGCACTATAATCCCAGGACACAACCTGCGACTATTGAGGTTGACCGCGAAAAAACCCAAGCATGGTTGGATAGGGGCGCGCTCCCCACAGAATCTGCAAAATCCGTGCTTGTTAGGGCAGGTTTAATCAAAGAGACAACTGAAGCTTCCGGGGGAGTTGACGCTATATGAAAGAACTAGTGGAATACATTGCAAAGAATCTCGTGGATCATCCTGAAGAGATCTCTGTGGTGGATGTAACTGATGAAGAAGGAGTCACTGTATACGAGGTCTCCTGCAATCCGGATGAGAAGGGTAAGCTTATCGGGAAATCAGGCAGAACCGCGAAAGCCATAAGAACTCTGGTTCGCGCTTGTTCAGCGCGACACGGAAAGAGAGCTACGGTGGAGATTGTTTAATGGGTAAGTTCCGGGTGAACGAAATGCCTGGAGACTTCGTTGCTGTGGGGAAGGTAACTACTTACCAGGGCAATCGTGGCGAGGTAAGGGTTTTGCCCCTTACCGGTTTTCCGGAGCAATTCTCACCCGGTTCGAGGTTGTGGGCAACCAAGAAAGGCGCGGCCAGGGTTTTGGAGGTTGAAAACGCAAGGCTTGACAAGAGGTTCATTGTTCTGAAACTT
The DNA here is from genome assembly GCA_029551185.1 of Bacillota bacterium. Taxonomy (GTDB): domain Bacteria; phylum Bacillota; class SHA-98; order UBA4971; family UBA4971; genus UBA4971. Next base: position 202 of record JAKPFY010000248.1, on the reverse strand, counting down.
GTAGGTATCCACTCGATAGATGACGCTGAACTTCTTCGCGGCGCCTTGCTTGAAGTTCCTAAATCAGAACTCGTTCCGTTGCCTGAAGGTCATTACTACGTTTTCGAGATTGAGGGCTTGAGGGTTGTGACGACCGAAGGGCGGTATTTGGGCAAGGTTGTCCAGGTGATCAGTGGAACGGCAAACGATGTCTATGAGGTTG
>JAKPFY010000238.1 GCA_029551185.1 Bacillota bacterium | reverse complement strand
GACCGCCAAATCTTAAGAACGGGGTTGCCCTACAGACCCCACATTTGCCCCAATTGTCCTCTCTTTTCGCCAGTTCTCTCTGAAACTTGAGAACGGGGTCAAAGCCCGGTCACAAGATGACACTAGTGGTTCTGCCGTGGCGACTTCGGTATTGGGAGTAATGCGGTTGTTCTGAGACAGAGTAGCGCAGTATAATGGCGTTGAACAAACTGAGTGACACTGAAGATACTAGCGGTGTTCTCGACAAACAATCCTGGGTTGGCTGCGTGGCGTGAATACGTTGGCCACAGCCACCACACAGAAAGCTGAGAGATCAAGGCCGACCAATGGAGCTTGTGCTATAAGCAGAATAGTAGTTGGCATTGGAAGATATCGAATAATGTAAATCGGCATGCAATAATGACCCATCTGAGGGCATAATCGGCGTCGAAAACTGACCCACCTCAGCTAATCTTCCGATCTCTGTTATAGACAGAGAGAGGAGTAATCTTGTAAGGAGATGCTGATCGTGGAGACGATAAGAAAGATCCGTTGTGCCTATGAGCGGGATGGGAAGTCCATCCGGGCTATTGCCAGAGACTTCAATTTATCAAGAAACACCGTAAAGAAAGTGCTGCGGGGGGATGAGACAGAGTTTACTTACTCACGCACAAGGCAGCCTATGCCAAAACTCGGGGTATTTGAGGAGTCTCTGCTCTCGTGCCTCTCATCCGATGCAAAAAAGCCTCGCCGTGAGCAAAGGACAGCTCAAGCTATCTTTGAACAGATCCAGCGAGAGGGATATGAGGGGGGCTACGACAGTGTGCGCCGTTACATAAAGAGGTGGAAGGAGCATCCGACGTCAGGGTCTACATCCCCCAATCATTTGACGCGGGTGAAGCCTTTCAGTTCGACTGGAGCCATGAGATAGTCGAACTTGGAGGGGAGGTGGTCAAGGTCAAGGTAGCTCACTTCAGGCTATGCCACTCTCGCATGCCTTTTTGTATAGCTTACCTGAGGGAATCTCTTGAGATGGTGCTGGATGCTCATGTGAGAGCCTTCGAGTTCTTTTCTGGCAGCCCAAGGCGCGGCATCTATGACAACCTGAAAACGGTGGTAAGCAAGATCCTGATAGGCCATGACCGCATCTTCAACTCCCGCTTCACCCAGCTTGCATCCCACTACCTATTTGAGCCTGTAGCCTGCACTCCAGCTTCCGGGTGGGAAAAAGGGCAGGTTGAAAACCAGGTGCGGTATATCCGAAGACGCCTGTTTACCCCCAGAGTAAGGTGTAAGGACTTGTGCGAGTTGAACCGGTATCTGGCTGACGGCTGCCTCATGCTTGCTGCGGGGCAGCTTCACCCTGAGATGCGTGACAAAACAGTTGCAGAGGTCTTTAGAAAAGAGAAGCCTCGCCTCGTCCTGGTCGGCTCTTCTTTTGACGGCTTCAGGGAGACCCCAGTCCGGGTATCGACGACGTCTCTTGTAAGCTATGACAGCAACCGCTACAGTGTGGACGCGTCCGTGGCAGGTCGCACTGTGATGCTTAGGGTGTATGCCGACAGGATAGTTGCAGTGGAGGGTGGCGTGGTGGTAGCCGATCACCCACGGCTGTTTGGTCGTGGCGGGACAAGCTATGATCCCTGGCACTATGTCTCGGTTCTTGAGCGTAAACCCGGAGCCTTAAGAAACGGTGCCCCTTTCAGGGACTGGGAGTTGCCGGAGGGGCTTGCCCTGATGCGTGAGTCCCTCACAAGGCATAAAGACGGCAACCGGCAGTTTGTCGGGATACTGGGCAAGATAGCGGTCTATGGACTGGATGCGGTAGAGGCCGCATGCCTCTCTGCACTTAAAGAGAAAGCTCCAAGCCGCGATGTTGTCCTTAACATTCTGTTCCGCACGCACGACGATCCTCCCGTGCCGAACCTTCCCCCGGCATGCCGTCTTCCGGTTCTTAATACTGAGCCTGTGGCTGATTGCTCCCGGTATGATATGTTGCTTATGGGAGGTAAGGTAAATGCTTAGAGACAAACTGACTGATGCTATGGAGAACCTTCACCTCTATGGGATGCGTTGTGCACTTGACGAGGTACTTTCTTCAGGGATAAAGGCCCGTCATACCCCGGAGAAGATACTCCTCGACCTACTTCCAGCAGAGCTTGCCGAACGCACAGCAAGAAGCATCAAGTATAGGCTGGGGATCGCCAAGTTTCCTTATGACAAGGATATAGATACCTTTGAGTTTGGTGCCTCTCCTGTAAATGAAACCCAGGTACGCTCGCTTTATGATGGCAGCTTCATCTCTGACAGGAACAATGTCCTGCTTGTAGGAGGCACAGGAACCGGAAAGACTCATCTGGCTATTGCCATTGCCAGAAACCTGATAAAGAAGGGAATGCGAGGACGCTACTTCAACGTGGTTGACCTGGTAAACCAGCTTGAGGCAGAGAAGCTCACAGGACGTGGAGGAAAGCTCGCGGAGAGTATGGTCAGGCTCGATCTGGTGGTCCTGGATGAACTTGGATACCTTCCATTTTCAAAGAACGGGGGGCAACTCCTGTTTCATCTGATCTCCAAGCTCTACGAGCGAACCTCGCTCATTATAACTACGAACCTGACGTTTGGAGAATGGCCTCAGGTCTTCGGTGACTCCAAGATGACTACAGCTCTCTTGGACAGAGTCACCCACCACTGCGAAATCATCGAGACCGGCAATGATAGCTGGAGGATAAAGACCAGGAATTCTACATCAAAATAGCTGCCGGAGGTGGGTCAATATTCGACGCCGATGGTGGGTCAATTTTCAGTGCCTATTGACATGATGATGGGTCATAGGTTGCCTTGGCAACAGTGGAGTTGGTTGTGCCCAGATCGATGCCGATTGCTGTAACCGGCTTCCTCGGCAGGCTTTTGTCAGTCCCTATCAGTTGCAGAAAATCCATCCCTTACCTCTTATCCTCCTGTTGTCTGGTCTAAATCTCAGCCGGGTTATCTGATTTACCTGTGTGCGGTTTATTCAGACCAATCCCTCAGAGCAGACTATCTTTATTACTGGTTTCTCAGCAAGTAACGCTGATCGACGCTCTGCCCACTCACGCATGTTGTGTTGATAGTAGATATCCCGCAGCTTCTCTAGTAGATGCTTACCCGTGACGGCATTTCTTCTCAGGCGATTTAACTCTTTGTTGACGGCTG
>JAKPFY010000236.1 GCA_029551185.1 Bacillota bacterium | reverse complement strand
TTTGTGACACATGTTCCAGTGTTACCTTACATAATGTCCGCGGTGTTTGCAGGGCATATCGATGTGCAGGTAATCTACGCGTCTTAGACCCTGAGAAGGAGTTTCAGTCAAATCACTACTATCGGCTTTACTCCGACATGAAACCTATCCCAATGCAGGTGGAAGAGCATACCGCACAACTCACAACTGACGCTGCAGCCGAGCTACAGACAAAGTTCATCAGGGGAGAGGTAAATGTCTTAAGCTGCTCCACTACTTTTGAACTGGGTGTGGATGTGGGTGACTTAGAAGCTGTCTTTATGCGGAATATGCCGCCTTCTGCAGCCAACTACATCCAGCGAGCAGGACGGGCAGGAAGGCGCACTGATTCCACTGCTTTTGCGCTGACCTTTGCTCAGAGAAGATCCCATGACCTGGTTCATTTCAGGGAACCGTGGCGGATGGTGTCAGGGAAGATAGTTGCGCCTCAGTTCAAATTGGAGAACGAGAAGATTGTCAGGCGGCACGTTTATGCTACAGCCCTTGCAGCTTTCCTAAGGGAAAACAGTGGATTTTTCGAAAATGTGGCGGAGTTTTTCTTTGGTCAAGGAAGCTCAGGTCCTGACGCTTTCAGGAGTTACTTGGAGAGCAGGCCTATAACCTTACTTGAGTCGCTGGAACGGATAGTCCCTCAGACTCTCCATGATGAGCTTGATATCTCAGGTTGGGGATGGGTAAAAGGCTTGTTTGATGAAGATGACGGTGTGCTTGAGATAGCTCATAAAGAGGTCGCAAGCGATGTGGATGAGCTTGAGAAGTTAAGGCAAGAGCGATTCAATGAGGGGAAGTCTGTAGACTATCTGGGACGCTTGATAAACACAATCAAATACAGGGATCTCATTGGGTTCCTATCAAGCCGGAATGTGATCCCGAAGTACGGGTTCCCTGTAGATGTAGTGGAACTTAAGCTTACCCATGAAGGAGAAGATGCCAAAAGGCTGCAACTTGAGAGAGACCTTCGGATTGCGCTTTCAGAATATGCTCCCGGTAGTCAGGTGGTCGCAGGAGGTAAGCTCTGGACCAGTAGGTACATTAGACGTCTGCCTAACAAGGAATGGGAGCGCTATAGATATGCCATATGTGACCATTGTCAGAGTTACGTAAGAGAGAGGCAGGATTTCTCAAACCGGTTTGAAAAGTGTCCGGTATGTAATGAGCCGTACGGCAGGAGTCAAGGGACTTTCATAGTGCCGTCGTTTGGATTTATGGGGAGTCGGGATGAGCCGGGAAAGCCGGGGGATACAAAACCCAAGAGGACGTATTCGACTCGGGTATTCTATCCAAGGCAGAGCGGACATGACGAAGACAGCATAGTCTTAGAGCTTCACGGGGTATCTCTCATAGCGACTCCGGTCTCCCGTGGAACACTGGGGATCATAAATGATGCGGGACACAGTGGGTTCAGAGTATGCGGTACATGCGGATATGCGGTTACAGGCTCTGAATCCGTACCGAATACACATGTGAACCCATGGGGACGGGAATGTAACGGGCATCTGTATTGTTCAGCGTTAGGTCATGAGTTTCAAACTGACGTGGTAAAGCTTGAGTTTCGTGACTGGATAGATTCGAGACCCGGTTTCTGGTTGTCTCTTTTGTATGGACTTCTTGAAGGAGTCAGCGGGGCTCTGGATGTGGAAAGACAGGATATTGACGGGTGTCTATATGCACCGGTAGGCAGTCCTGACAGTAGGGTACTTGTCCTCTTTGATGATGTGCCGGGCGGAGCAGGACATGTCAGGAGGCTTGTCCGTGAGAGTGCGCTCCGCGATGTCTTGGAGGAATCGTTACACAGGTTGGAGCTTTGCGATTGTGGAGGTGAGGATGGCGATACAAGCTGCTACGGGTGCTTACGTAACTATAGAAATCAATTCTACCATGATGACCTGAAGCGGGGGACGGTGATAGAGTTCTTGTCGAGGGCGCTTGCTTAAACCTGATACAGGGTCTTGACTTGGAGATGCGTCTATGAGAATCTTCAAGATCAGCGATGATGACAGACTAGTCGAATACGCAGAGCAAGACTTCAAATCGGAGAACTTAGAGGAAGGACTGGAATCGTGGCTGGAAAATAACCCTCACTGTTTGTTAGAAGACGGGAAGGTCTTGATAATCGGGCGTCAAGTAACCACTAATTTGGGTTCGGAATTAGATTTGCTAGTCATTGAGTTGTAGGCGGCCGGAGACACAACGAGTGCCGGGCGTCGACCGCTCTGTTCATGATCGGCTTGCGGCTGAAACGTGAGCCAGATCAGATCGCCGCGCTTTGGAACGTAGCACACTTCACCACGGCTCACCTGTTGCAACCCCGGCATGGATGTTCTCATCAGTTCCCTGCGCCAATAGCTCAGAGAGAGACATATCTCTGCGCTTAGACTTAATGACAAGCCGATCTCCGTCAAGTGACAGATCCACCTCGCTACCCTCTTGTACCATCAGCTTTTCGGCGAACCCATGAGGAATACGAATGGCTAGGCTGTTCCCACACTTCTGCACCTTCGTACGCACGACTCAATCCCCCTATTCTTATATCTACAATGAAGATGGACCTCGTTGAAGGATTTCTCCTCTGTTAGTGGCCAGTTTAAAATGGACA
>JAKPFY010000231.1 GCA_029551185.1 Bacillota bacterium | reverse complement strand
TGAAGGCTCTCCGTCCTTCTTTTTCCAAGTACTCCGCCGCACGTACCTTAATCCCAGGGTTCTATAGAAACTCCTTTGGGTCACTCCCACGGCTCCCCCGTACGGTACTCGGTACTGTACCCACATTAACTTTACTCAGTCTCCCCATTATTAACCGTGCCAAAGGCTGCTTTGCGGCAGCTGCTTAAGAACATGCTTATCGTAGAGTCGTATAGCACAAAATCCGGGGACATTACTTAGTATAGACATGAAGGGATGTCTTTTCTTTGAAACGGGGGTGAATAGCATGAAGTGGTTGAAAGTCCTGTGGAACGTGATAACCAGTGAGTCAGTGATGGAGCCTCTCATTATAATCCTTGTAGGGTACGCGTTACAGGTATATCAAAGAAACCATAAGTACCAGATTATCGCTGATACTACAGTAGATATAGTAGACTATATTGAAGAGCACTATAAGGAATGGGGCATTAAAGGCAATCAGAAAATGGAGAAATTCATCGAGCTCTTTATAGAGGAATATAAAAAAGCAACCGGCAGGGTTCCGAAGGGAGAAGAGATCCAGACAGCGAAACTCAGGGCTGAAGCCCATGTTCAGCGGGCCAGGCGAGGGGATGCCGTCTACATGCGAAATCGCAAAGTGGCATAAGAATCTGAAATTGACTGCAGCTTGATATATGAGTTGACAATGGTATAATTTCCTCATTAAGGATTTCCGGGAATGTCCGGGGGTGTTAGATTGGCTACCGAGGCCCAAGAGACGATGTCAGGGAACCGGTGGAAGCTCCTTAGAAGGATTGATAGGTTAAGTCCGCAGCAGGTTCTCGTGATAGGGTTCGCTGCTCTCATAGTTGTAGGAGGATTGCTGCTCAGTCTTCCGGTGGCCTCCCGCAGAGGGGACAGGCTGTCCTTCCAGGACGCGCTTTTCACTTCTACATCAGCTGTTTGCGTAACCGGACTTGTAGTTGTAGATACCTATGACCGGTTTTCCCTTTTCGGCCAGCTGGTGATAATCTGCCTTATTCAAATCGGCGGTCTCGGTATCATGACCATATCCACCCTGGTTTTCCTTATCCTCGGTAAGCGGGTGACACTTCGTGGAAGAATACTGATCCAGGAAGCAATGAATCAGTTGACTCTTGAAGGTATGGTCAGATTAATCAAGAAAGTCATAGCGGTAACAGTGGTTGTAGAGGGTATAGGGGCAATTCTCTTGACTCTGCGATGGTCAGGGGAAATGGGTCTTCCAAAGGCTGCTTACTATGGGCTGTTTCATGCCGTTTCCGCGTTTTGCAACGCCGGATTTGACTTATTCGGGGGATTTAGGAGTCTTGCCATGTACAGAGGAGACATAGTGGTAAACCTGACAATAACCGGTCTTATAATCATTGGAGGTCTGGGATTTGCCGTTGTGACTGAACTCGTGGAAAACCCGGTAGGCACAAAGCGCAGCCTTCACACAAAGCTGGTTATCTCGACGACTGTGCTGCTGATAGCTGCCGGAACAGTAATTGTGCTCTTGCTCGAAGGGAAGAACCCAAACACTCTTGGACCTCTTGGGATAGGCGAGAAAGTCATAGCTTCCTATTTCCAGGCTGTAACTGCCCGCACTGCAGGGTTTAGCACCGTTCCTTCCGGGGATCTCAGACCTTGTACTCTCTTTTTCCTTGTGACTCTGATGTTTATAGGCGCATCTTCCGGCTCGACAGGCGGTGGGATCAAGACGACGACGTTTACTGTCTTATTCCTTGCGGTGCTTAGTGTAATAAAAGGCAGAGATGATGTGGAGGTTAGTGAAAGGAGGATTCCCAAGAGAATAATTGATAGAGCCTTCGCAGTGGCAATGATTTCATTGACTATGGTAGTCGCAATAACTATGATTTTGTCTGCGATAGAAGAGTTTGGGTTCCTGGAAGTGTTATTCGAAGCTACTTCTGCCTTCGGTACTGTAGGCCTTTCTACTGGGATTACCCCCTACTTGGCCCTGCCCGGCAAGATTCTTATCATGTTGACTATGTTCACAGGACGCTTAGGCCCGCTTACGGTAGCTACTGCAATTGCCCAGAAACAACACATTGTGCAGGTGCGTTATCCTGAAGAAAAAGTTATGGTTGGATAGAAAATAGATGTTGCGAGAGAGGGCGAGTGATCATAGTATATATACGATTTAGAATCTAGAGAGTGGGAGGGGGCAAGGGAATGCTACCGACACCACAAAGATTCACGTTAGTTGCAGGAAGCGCAGAAGGGGATACGAAGCTTACAGCCTTTGATAAGGCGTTACTTGTGGCGGGGGTTGGGAATTTAAACCTTCTCCGGGTTTCCAGTATTCTTCCTCCGGGCGCCGAGTATTCTCAGCGACTTGACATACCGCCCGGATCGCTTACACCCATCGCATATGGGACTATCAGCAGTGAGACCCCGGGCAGGCTCATTTCCGCTGCTATCGGTGTAGGCATTATATCCGGGAGTTTCGGCGTGATCATGGAGTTTACCGGGATGTGCACGAAAGCTGAGGCGGAGGCCAGGGTTGAGAAGATGGTTCGTGAAGCCTTGGCTATCCGTAATGCCCTCCCTGAGAGAATCATGATAAAGGCGACGGAGCACACAGTAGAGAAAGTAGGATGCTCGTTTGCAGGAGCTGTTCTATGGTATTGATAAGAAACCGGAGGTTTCGATAAAGGAAAGTTCAAAATGAATGATCTGCTGAAGAGACGGGAAGGTTTCTATGGCGCTTGGAGCTCATATGATGAAGCCGACATAATCATTGTCGGACTTCCTATGGATATCACAACCAGCTGGCGAAAAGGCGCGGGTAAAGGGCCGTTTGGAATAAGAAATGTCTCTCATTCGCTGGAGGACTATAGTCCGGTATTGAATAAGTCTCTGTCATCGGTGAAGGCTGCTGATATCGGTGATGTCTCGTTGCCTCTCGGAAATGTCGAAGGCAGCCTTGAGGCAATTCAGCAGGTCATAGGTGAGATTGTCCGGGATGGCAAAATCCCGTTTTCTCTCGGAGGAGAACACCTGGTGACTCTTGCCTGCATTGCCCCAGTGGCAGAAGCTTATGAAAACATGGTCATATTGCATCTTGATGCCCATGCGGACTCAAGGCATAAGTACGCCGGCAGGGAGCTGTCCCATGCTACTGTCATGCGAAGGGTTTCTGAAATCATAGGGGTGGACAACCTTTACCAGATAGGAATCAGATCAGGCACAGCGGAAGAGTTTGCGACAGGCCTTACGAGGATTACAGGATCCGTGCCTGAGGCAGCGGAGAGAGCGCTTAACCTCATTGATGACCTGCCATGCTATATCACACTTGATATAGATGTGGTGGATCCGGCTTTTGCGCCCGGGACAGGGACGCCTGAACCGGGGGGTTGTTCTTCCCCGGAGATTCTCGAAGCTGTGCGCTTATTGGGCAAGGCGAACATAATCGGGTTTGACCTTGTTGAGGTTTCTCCCCCCTGGGATACTTCGGACATAACCTCGCTTTTGGCGGCGAAAATCATAAGAGAAATGTTACTTCAGGTAAGCGCAGGATTGACAAGTAAATAGGAAAAAGAAGGCATCTGCCCTCAAGTAAGCGAACAGCCGGCGGAAACCGGTTGGCACAAGCCACCCGGCACAGGTATAATAAATAATGGCTTCTTAGGGGTCTTTGATCCTGCTGGACTGTAACAGTGTAATTGGAGTTGCGAATTATGAGACAGAGATTGCAAGTGTTGGATGACTTCTTTCTGCAGTATCGGTATAGATATGTCATAGGCGTGATTATCCTTATCGTTGTTGATGCTCTTCAACTGGTGGTTCCAAGACTCCTCGGTAATATGACTGACGCCTTCCGCGAAGGGGCCTTGACAAAACAAGGGCTCCTTCATTACATATTCATTATCATCGGTGTGGCGCTTCTTGTGGCAGTGGGCAGGTATTTCTGGCGGATCTACATACTCGGGACTGCCAGGCTCCTTGACTACAATCTGAGGAATAAGTTCTTTGCCCACTTAGAGACACTATCAGCGGATTTCTTCAACAGGCACAAAACAGGCGAACTCATGGCCCACGCTACCAATGATATTCACGCAGTTCGTCATGCATTTGGATCAGGCGTTACACTAATGGTGGACGCAGTATTCCTCTCTATCGCCACTGTCTCCATCATGCTGACTACTATTGATACTCGCCTTGTCCTCCTCGGCCTTCTGCCGCTGCCTTTTTTGACCTTAGTTGTTATCGGGTTTTCCAAGGTGATACATTCGAGGTTCCTCAAGGTTCAAGAAGCGTTCGCAGGCCTTACCGACTTTGTCCAGGAGAATCTCAGCGGCATTCGAGTTGTCAAATCCTTTGTTCAGGAGGAGACTGAGTTAGCCAGGTTTAGACAGTCAAACGAAAAACTTGTTTCGAGTAATATGCATTTAGTCAGGATTTGGGGCCTTTTCGGGCCTCTTGTGCAGTATCTGGCCGGACTCAGCTTTGTGATAGTCTTAGGTTACGGGGGGAAACTGGTTATCTTAGGTGATGTAAGCCTTGGGGATTTCGTGGCATTTACAGGCTATCTGGGAATGGCGACATGGCCTATGATGGCGATAGGCTGGGTAGTCAATACTATCCAGCGGGGAATGGCGTCCATGGACAGGCTCAATTTGATATTCCAAGTCAAACCGAAAATCACTGATCACGAGGATACAGTGGATATCCCAGGGATTGAAGGGCAAATCGAGTTTCGGAATTTGACATTTAAGTATCCTGATGCGGCTTCCCCTGCGCTTTGCGGAATTACTCTCACGATACCTAAAGGCATGACATTAGGCATTCTTGGTCGCACAGGCAGTGGAAAAAGTACTCTTACGGATCTCCTTCTTAGAGTCTACGATCCTTCCCCGGGCGAGCTATGGATTGACGGGATAGATATCACGAAACTCCCGTTGGCGACGTTGAGGAGGGACATAGGTTATGTGCCGCAGGACAGCTTCTTGTTCTCTACATCTATCGGACGGAATATAGCGTTTGCCGGCGATGAGTTTTCCCGTGAAGAAGTGGAACAGGCTGCGGAACTTGCGGGGGTCAGAGATGATATCCAAGAGTTTCCTGATGGGTTTGATACACTTATAGGTGAGCGCGGGGTAACTCTTTCCGGTGGGCAAAAACAGAGGGTTGCAATAGCGAGGGCGCTTATTAAGGACCCGAGAATACTAATCCTTGATGACTGCTTTTCCGCAGTGGATACCGGGACTGAAGAGAAAATCCTAAGGTCTTTACGGGGCATCAGGCGGGGAAGAACAACCATCCTAATATCCCATAGAATTTCTACGCTGAAAGAAGCAGACGAAATCATAGTTCTGGACGAGGGACGAATTATTGAGATGGGGAATCATGAGTCTCTTGTGGCAGCAGGAGGACTCTATGCTGAAATTCACGAAGGCCAATTGCTGGAGGCTGAACTTAACTCCGATAAGGAGACATAAATCATGGCGATCTATCATGAAGATGAAGCATTAGGGAAAGCATACGATCAGAAGCTCATGAGAAGACTACTCAAGTATGCCCGGCCGTACCGAAGTCTTCTTGCAGTGTGTATAGTGCTTCTGTTGGTTATTACAGGACTCGATCTATTGCAGCCTTATCTCATAAAAGTTGCAATAGACAACCATATGAATGCCCTTACCGAGCCTATGTTGGCATTCGTTCCAGGTAACGAGCCTCGCCCTGGCATTTCCTTTGACGAATATGTATTCGTCCGGGAGAAGGAAATTAAGAGAGATCCCGCGCCTGACTCCGGGTGGGCGGGAAGGCCCATCCCTGCCAGGATTGAACAGAATGAGGATGCTTATTATCTGTTAATGCAGTTTCCGGGTGGGGATATTACCAGGCGCGAGTTGACCCCAACTGAGTTGTGCATATTCAAAGAATACGACACTCATGCTGTGATAAGGTTAAGCCTGATTCTGCTTGGGGCTTTATCCCTTGCCTTTCTCCTCAATTACATCGAGGTTTATATTCTCCAGTACACCGGTCTTAAGATTGTGTCAAGCATGAGACTTGATGTTTTCCAACATTTGCAACGCCTGTCATTGTCTTTCTTCGATAAGAATCCTACCGGGCGACTTGTCACCAGAGTCACTAATGACATGGACGCATTAAATGAGATGTATACTGCGGTTCTGGTGAACCTGTTTAAAGACGTTTTCCTGCTGGTCGGAATCATTATAGTGATGCTGAAAATGAATGTTGAGCTCGCGCTGGTAAGTTTCGCCGTGCTTCCTGTAATCGTCTGTGTTGCAGCTGTATTTCGGAAGAAGGCCAGAGACGCCTACAGGGCAGTTAGAGTAAGACTCGCCAGGATTAATGCCGCTATGGCCGAAAACATCTCAGGAATGCGGATAATTCAGATTTTTGGCAGAGAGGCTAAGAAATTCCGGGAATTTGACGAGATCAATCGCGACTATTTCCATGCCGGTATGCAAGAACTCAAGGTGCATGCTATTTTTAGGCCTGCCATGGATCTTATCTCGTCCCTTGCCCTTGCGCTTCTCTTATGGTTTGGCGGGAGGCGTGTAATGTGGGGAACCCTTGAATTCGGCATGCTTTTTGCTTTTACCAATTACCTGCAGCAGTTCTTCCGCCCAATTAATGATCTTACTGAAAAATACAATATTATGCAATCCGCTATGGCTTCCGCAGAACGAATTTTCCTGCTCCTTGACGCTGACGAAGTTGAACCTGATCCTGTTGAGCCTGTGATTATTCCGAGGCTGAAAGGAGAGATTGAATTTCAGAATGTGTGGTTTACATATAACGGCGAGGACTGGGTTCTAAAGGACGTTAGCTTTCGCATAGAGCCGGGTGAAACATGCGCTTTCGTAGGGGCCACAGGTGCAGGCAAGACTTCCATTATAAGCCTGATTGGACGGATGTATGAGATATCCCATGGAAAGATACTCATTGACGGGGTGGACATCCGTAATATACCCAGGCATGAGCTTCGTCGCCACATAGGCGTAGTGCATCAGGATGTATTTTTGTTTACCGGAGACATCAAAAGCAATATAAGGTTGGGTGACTTAGGCATCACTGATGAACAAGTGCGCGAAGCTGCATGTTTCGTAAACGCGGATAAGTTCATCCGTGAACTCCCCGGTGAATATGATGCGAAGGTCAAAGAGAGAGGCGCTACACTCTCTTCAGGCGAGAGGCAGCTATTAGCCTTTGCCCGAGCTCTTGCGAGAGACCCTGCCATACTTGTCTTAGATGAGGCTACCGCGCATATTGATACGGAGACTGAAGCCCTTATTCAGGATGGGCTTGCAAAGCTGGTTCGTGGCAGAACTACACTGGTCGTAGCTCATAGACTGTCAACAATTCAGAACGCAGACAAGATCATCGTGATTCATAAAGGGAGAGTGAGAGAGATCGGAACCCACCAGGAGCTCTTAGCAAGACGAGGCATCTATTATCAACTTTACCTCCTTCAGTATAAAGAGCAGATGGGTGTATCATAGGCGTAGGCTGCATGAGGAGATTAGGGGCCTTTCCCTGACCGGGTAAACGCTATATAATATTTTGTGGGGGGAGAGCAAGTTGCCGGGATTTATCTTTGTTGACGATAATAAATGCACCAGGTGCGGTCAGTGTATCCCAAAATGTTCTTCTGATGCCCTATCTCCCGTAAGAGACAAAATCGTTGTAGATCCCCAAAGATGCAATGGGTGCGGTGAATGCTTCAAGGTGTGTCCTGAGGTCGCTTTTAGACTTTCAGATGATGCTCGCGCAGTTCTATGGATACTGGCTTCAGGCGGGCAGGTTTCACATGATCTTAATCAGGCTTTTGCGCAGGCTCTCCCTGGGGTTGGGAAAGACCGTATTACGAAAACGGCTGAGTTTCTCCTGTCTTGGGAGTCTGAAAAGGCGGGGAAAGCACATGATCCCCTCTCAAACCCTATAATCGCCTACAGCGTGGAAATGGGGAAAGTGTTACACTTAGCGACTAAGGTAGCGCAGGTGACTACCACTGTTCTTATTCTGGGCGAATCAGGTGTAGGGAAAGAGGTGATTGCGCGATTTATCCATAATGCAAGTCTTCGTAGAACCGGCCCCTTTGTCACAATAAATTGCGGGGCTATCCCTCTGAATCTCCTCGAATCCGAGCTGTTCGGGTACGAAGCCGGCGCATTCACCGGCGCAAAACGTGAAGGCAAACCAGGGATGATAGAGATTGCGTCTTCCGGCACACTCTTTCTTGATGAGATATCTGATCTCCCGCTTGATCTTCAAGTGAAACTTCTTCAAGTGATTCAGGAACGTCGCCTGACGCGGGTCGGTGGAATTCAACCTATTGAGGTTGATATTAGAATAATCGCAGCTACCAATAGAGACCTGGCAAAAATGGTGGAAAAGGGCGAATTTCGCGCTGACCTCTTCTACAGACTGAATGTGGTGCCAATAACCATCCCACCGCTCCGGAGCAGACGGGACGATGTCATTCCCCTTATTTATCACTTCTTAGCGAAACACAATAATACCCACGGGTACAACAAAACGATTTCCAGGGAAGCGAGGGAGGTATTAACCTGGTACTCCTGGCCCGGGAATGTTCGTGAACTGGAAAACCTTATGGAAAGGCTTGTGGTTACAGTCGAAGGAGAGGAGATTACTGTAGATGATCTGCCTCAATACGTTAAGGAGAGAGACGGCGCCTGTGATTCCAAGGTAATAGTGGAAGGGGTAATACCTCTGCGCGAGGCTGTGGAAGAGGTTGAAAAGCAGTTAATCAGGCATGCGCGGAAAGAGTATGAAACGACCTATGAAATAGCGGAAGTCCTCGGGGTAAATCAATCCACTGTTGTCAGGAAGCTGAAGAAATACACCAACTAATGCGCGGCTGCATTAAACGATGCGTGTTTGCATTATCTATTGCTCACCCCCGGGTTTCCCACGGTTCCTGATAAGTCAAAAAACAAAGAAAACGTTATTCTCCAGCTTAAAGCCTTCATAAATATCATATGAACAAGATTTTCAGTACCCTTGCATTTCGCAAAGAGTGGTCATGCAAGGTAGAAGGTCTTTGATTTAGCGGCGAATAATGCAGTAGCGCATTATTTTAAAGCGAATTCTGTTATTTTTTATAGGCTCTTTAGTTGACTTTGTGACGTCTTTCACAAGGCTTTGGTGGGAATATGTCTTATCCTGTGTTAACTGGCATGATCCTTGCAACATAATTAGGTTGTAGTTTCGGTAGGTACGGCAGTGCCCACTTGCGGCTTTCTATCGGTAAGGAGGAATAGGTATGGCCTGTGAGACGTGTACATGCATTGGCGAAATCACCGACGAACAAAGAGAGAAAGTCAGGGAGATAATCAACCACTACAAAGGGAAAACCGGTGTCTTGATTCAGACTTTGCATGAAGCCCAGCAGGTGGTAGGTTATCTTCCCAGGGAAATCCAGGCTATGATTGCTGAGGGATTGGATATTCCTCTCAGCGAGGTTTACAGCGTTGTCACATTTTATGCGTTGTTTTCGTTAAAGCCTAAGGGCAGAAACGTCATTAGCGTCTGCAAAGGAACGGCATGTTATGTCAAAGGCGCTGACGCCATCATGGAGAAGTTAGAAGACGACCTTGGGATTGAGGGGGAAGACACTACCGATGACGGAAAGTTTTCCGTAGAGATTGTCAGGTGTATGGGGGCCTGTGGTCTTGGACCTGTGGTCAGAGTGAACGATGATATATATGCAAGGGTCAAGCCGGACCGAATGAAGGAAGTTTTGGACAAGTATGAGTGATCTTATAACACATCTTGCGAAATCAAAACGTCGGTCTAAATTTGTGTGGTTGTTCCAGGATAAGGAGGCTTGGTAGCATGGGTTCCTATCGGACACATGTTCTGGTTTGCGGCGGGGCGGGTTGTGCCTCGTCAGGATGCAAAGAAGTTGAACAGGCGCTTACTGATGAAATCGCCAAGCAAGGCCTCGCCGACGAAATCAGGGTTATTGTTACAGGATGTATGGGTCCTTGCGAATTGGGCCCCATCATTATTGTTTATCCCGAAGGGGTCCTGTACAGAAACCTGAAACCGGAAGACGCCCGTTCAATAGTTAAGGAACATCTTCTTAAAGGCAGAATAGTGGATAGACTTCTTTATACAACCCCGGACACAAAACAGAAAATTCCTACGTATTCTGACATGATTTTCTTCAATAGACAGATTCGAATCGCTCTTCGAAACACAGGCAAGATTGATCCTCTGAATATCGAGGAGTACATAGCTGAAAACGGGTACGCAGCTCTTGCCAAAGTCCTTACTGAGATGACTCCGGAAGACGTAATAAATGTTCTAAAAAGCTCAGGTCTTCGCGGAAGGGGAGGGGCAGGTTTCCCAACAGGGTTGAAATGGGACTTCACCAGACGAGCCAAGGGAGACCAAAAGTATGTAGTATGTAACGCTGACGAAGGCGACCCCGGCGCATTCATGGACAGGAGCATCATTGAAGGCGACCCCCATGCGATAATCGAGGCGATGGCAATCGCAGGTTATACTGTCGGGGCGAATCAGGGATATGTCTATGTCAGGGCTGAATATCCTCTGGCAGTTGCCCATCTTACTCACGCTATAGGCCAGGCTAAAGAGTACGGACTCTTGGGCAAGGATATTCTTGGCAGAGGCTTCGATTTCGATTTGGATATAAGGGTGGGAGCAGGTGCTTTCGTATGCGGAGAAGAGACAGCTCTTCTCGCTTCAGTAGAGGGGAGACGCGGAGAACCAAGGCCGAGACCTCCTTTTCCCGCTAATAAAGGCCTATGGGGAAAACCGACTCTCCTCAATAATGTGGAGACCTACGCTAATATTCCGCCGATAGTCCTAAATGGCCCGGAATGGTTCGCAAGCATCGGAACGGAAAAGAGCAAAGGAACAAAAGTGTTTGCTCTTGCAGGTAAAATCAACAACACAGGACTTGTTGAGGTCCCCATGGGAACACCCTTAGGAGAAGTCGTCTTTGATATAGGCGGAGGAATCCCAAACGGCAAAAAGTTCAAGGCAGCGCAGACCGGAGGGCCTTCAGGAGGATGCGTTCCTGCGGAATTTCTCAACACTCCTATGGACTATGAATCTTTAACTAAACTTGGGACG
>JAKPFY010000216.1 GCA_029551185.1 Bacillota bacterium | reverse complement strand
TATGCTTGATCGCGCCTATGACTTCGGAAGATATGTCTTGAATTAACTTGCCGCCCATAGCAACGTATAGGAGTTGCATACCCCTACAGATGCCGAGAATCGGGGTACCAACACCTATCGCTGCCTTCACAAGCTCAAGTTCAAACATGTCCCGACGAGGATCAATTTTGCCCAGAGCAATGTGGGGTTGCTCATCGTAACAAGCGGGATCAATGTCATCACCGCCTGACAAGACTATGCCGTCCAGGGTCCCTATGATCTCCTTAACTCCTTGTTCATCAGTGTAAGGCAGAATTACCGCCTCACCGCCTGTCTGGCTGACAGCGTTCACGTAGCTATGACGAAGCCTATATGAATCATATTCTGTAGACTCCGAAGAACATGTAATACCTATCAATGGACGCAATGCTTCCCCCTCCTCTTAATCTATACGGACTAAGCCACAAGAGATTCCGGTTATCAAGACCGGCTTCATCCAATATATTCTTGCAGTTTCACAAAAATCCTCTGAAATTCGTCATGGTTGGAGTTGCAGTATGAGGGTGAAGTCGGGGCGGATCACGATGGTATGGTAATCCTTCTATATTTCGGTCAGTCCAAGGCTGATCTCAAGAGCATTGTCCACCTGTTCCATTATGGATGAATCCAAGTGAGATATCTTCTCAGTGAGTCTTTGTCTGTCGATTGTTCGCAGTTGTTCAAGAAGAGCTACAGAATCTTGAGGAAGTTTACTCTCCTCAGTAGGGAGCTCCACGTGGGTCGGCAGCTTTGCCTTGCGGATACGCGACGTAATAGCAGCCACGATCGTTGTTGGACTGTATCTGTTCCCAATATCATTTTGGAGTATCAGGACAGGCCTTGTTCCTCCTTGTTCTGACCCGATAACCGGGTTGAGGTCCGCATAGTAAATATCACCGCGCCTAAGCTCCATTGCTACGCGCCAGGACCTCCTCATAGAGCGCAAAGGCTTGCTCAGCTGCGGATGAGCCTTCTTCAGCCAACTCGCGACTTAGCTGTGACATCTTGCAGTAGCCCTCTTTCAGCCTTTCACGAAGCTCCATCCGGCGTCTCTCATCAATGTAATGTTGCATGACTTCCCTTATGAACTCGCTTCGGTTGCGATTCTCTTGTCTCGCAAGACCGTCTACCTCTTCCAAGAGGCTATCAGGCATAGTAATCATAACTCTTCTAACTTGGGCCACCGCAACCCCTCCAGCACACAATATATACTTGGTTCTATACTGAAATTATATACGTCTTACGAAAAAAGTGTCAATACGCTACCTTCGCCTGCACCTAACTTCTTCGTCGGGCAAACCACAACTCCTCCCTGGAAAATTGTGATGGCTTTCCATAGTCTTCCACCATAGATTAAGTTTATGTGCCGGAGAATGCGATATCAAGAGCTTCACATCTGAATTAGCCAAAAACATCATGGTTTTTTAGCCAGCTTATGGAATCGGCAATGGATTGCCTCAAGGGACGGGCTGAATAACCCAACTCTCTGACGGCTTTTTGCGAAGTTGTCTCAGAATTCCTCTTAAGCGTTTGAATGGAGCATGTTGTAAGAAGTGGCTTCTTGCGCATTACCATGGGATACAGAGGTGTGAGGATAGCTGCCGCGATTTGTGCAAGCCATACAGGAAGCTTCAGCCTCGGTCTCGGTAAGCCTGTCAGCTCCTCCAGTAAGGACATAATCTGCGGGACAGATATCCTTTCCCCGGAAAGGATATAGCTCTCTCCTCTTCTGCCATGCTCACATGCCAGGATAAGCCCTTTGGCCACATCGCGAACATCGACGAAATCATAGGCGCCGTCGATATATCCAATTAAAGTCTTCCTGGAAAAATCCCTAATCAGCCGCCCCATTTCAGACAGCCTATAGTCATAAGGACCTATTACTCCTGTAGGACATACGACCACTGCATCCAGACCTTTCTGAACAGCTCCTAGAACTTCCAATGTGGCCATAGCCTTTGATCTGTCATATTCCATGCTCAGTCTGTCAGGGTCAAAGGGAGAGGTTTCATCAAAAACAATACCCGGAGGAGGCTCCGCGAAAGCATGGATGGAGCTTGCATAAACGAGTCTCTTGACCCCACAGGCAAAACACGCGCTAATGACATTCCTCGTGCCCACTACATTGACTTCGTAGAGCCGATCCCACTCGCCCGGAACAATGGATATCACTCCTGCAAGGTGATATACAACATCAGCTCCTTCGAAAGCCCGGATTAGAGAATCCAAGTCAACGATATCGCCTTCGACTGTTTCCACATCCAAACCTCTGATAGGCGTAAGATCCTCATTGGCAAGGACTAATGCTCTGACGCGTTCCCCCCGTTTTAACAGTTCCCGCACAAGAACATTTCCGATATGGCCTGTGGGGCCCGTTACAACTATCATGGACATTCCTCCTAAGTTGCCTTCTTGTTTTGGGCTTGCCGCATCAAGACTTGTCGCTGATTGATATCGGTACGGTCCGCCTCTCCACCGTCAAGAGAACTCCTGGAAGACATAGTAGTGAGGACTTGACCTATAAACGCAAGAATGGTCTTTTGCTCCTCCTCAGTAAGATCTTCCAGCACGTGACTTACAGTTCTTACATACTTGTGCCTGTGCTGCCGGAATATCTCGTGCCCTTGCTGAGTGAGGCTGACCAGAACAATCCTTCTGTCCTCTTCGGTTCGAAAGCGCTTCAGGTAACCCCTTTTCACAAGTCGTGTGACCATACTCGTCATTGTAGTGAGCGGCACAGAAAGAAGCTGGGCAAGTTCAGACATAGTCGCAGACTCACGGGATCCGAGAGCGTCTATGAGAAACATCTCTTTAATTGTGAAATCTGCGCTTCCGGAAGCAAAGTAAGTAAGAATGCGCTGTCCGAGACTAAGGATTAACTCATCAAGACCTCTGATGGCATCCTTCAGATGGATTTCCTCTCCCACCTTGAAGTCCTCCTCACGCTGTCTTTCGCGCCGGTCAATGGGTTCCGTGCAACCAAGCGCCAAATACTTCATGGTTCGTATTATTCGTATATCGTAATATTATATTACACGTAGTTTTCTATGTTGTCAATTGCACTCATGAGGATGGTGGTCTGGATCCCCTGTCATAATACAATCTTCCGGCAGTCATGTATTCTCCTATGTCATGAAGATGAACTGCCATGAAACAGGTGAACTCTATGGTATCTTAATGACTTCGCCCGGGTAAATGAGGTCAGGGTTTCTGATCTTATTTGCGCTGACTATAGCGTCTACAGTGGTTCCGAAACGCCTGGCGATAGACCAGATGCTGTCACCTGGCTGAACCGTGTAGGTACGACCCGGGACGGAATCTGATGTTGTGCTACATGCAGGACTCGGCGTCTGGCTTGTATCTTTAGGGTCTTTCGGCTGAATGCCGGCATGATCCAAGCCTTCTCCCGGTTTCCCCGCCTGTTCCGGGCCTGTCGCCGGTTTCCCTGAGTCGGTTCCAATCTGACTTGTGGGCTTTCCCAGCCCTGACCAGGACTGAATAGCCCCTACCATTACCACAACCGGCGTTCCTACGCTAACCATCTCATACAATTCCTCTACGTTAGCATTATACATCCTCACACATCCGTTTGAGACTTCCTGTCCAATAAGCTCGGGCCGGTTAGTTCCATGTATCCCGTGCATTTGATAGGTAAATCCGATCCACCTGGTACCCAGCCCGCCCCCGGGATGAAGGACCTTCTCTAAGACTCTGTGGGTGCCAACCGGTGTAGGAGTTGATGGTTTACCTATAGCAACCGGATAACGTCTGATGAGCTGATTGCCTCGGTAGAGCCCTAATGCGCGTTCACTGAGGCTTATCACGACTGCATGATCAGTTGCGCCCGTGGTCATAAGAGACCGCGCTTGGACAAGGTTTGCTAAAGGCCCCTCATTTCCATGGGAAATCTTATGATCCTCAGCCGGTTCCCCCTGTCCGACCTCAGAGTTCTCATACTCCTCAGGATGCATCTCCTCTCCCTCAATGAGCGCAGCAGGATATCCTTCCGGGTCCGCCTCCTCATAGAGAAGTTTCAGGGTTTTCGCATCGATGATCCCGGTCACCGGAAGACCGTACTCTGACTGAAACACCCTTACCGCATCTTCAGTTTTAGTTACAAACACCCCTTCAGGCTCACCCGGATCAAAACCAAGCTTCGCTAACATCTCTTGTATATCTACAATGAACGGGCCTTTATCGCCCCGCTTAAACTTAAGTGGCCTCCTAAGCAATGTCAAGCCCTCCCCTGAAGCGATCTTTCCGCCAATGGCTTACAGTTTATGCTCACATGATATGCGTAGCATCAGGTATACGCCACATTTGACGAAATATCGGCTTCATACCTATGACTTGAGTCATCAAAGGGTCAGGATGCCGAGCAAATCAAAAGAGGCCTCTCATCGCGATGAACCTCGCTCATTTTCACCGCTTAGGCAACACCCTAATCAAAGAAAAATACTGACTTTATCAACCCTGTCCGTGACTTGTTGAGATTAGCTTCAATTGCCTCCCTATAATCTTCGATCCTGAACTTATGCGTAAGGAGTCGCTCCAAAGACACTTTTCCTTCTTCCAGCAAGCTCACAGCCGTTCTGTATGTAGTCGTGTCTTTGCCGAGATACGTCTCACCGCTACACCAGTACGATCCCTTAACCGTGATCTCGTTGAGCCATATAGGTGTCCAGTCCACCCCTTTCGGAAATGATGCAAGCCCGACCAGCACTACCTTTCCGCCGGCCTTCGTAAACCTTAGGGAATCGTCAATACTGGTCGCATTCCCTACGCACTCGAACACTACATCCGCTCCGCCTTCCATTATCCGTTTCCCAATGATAGGTTTTAGAAGCTCCCCGCCAAGGATTTCCGCAAGCGTTTGGAAATAATCAGGATCTTCTTTTAAGCACACTACCTCGTCAGCGCCGTAACTCCTGGCAAGATCCGCCTGGTGCCGATATTTGGCGACTACAACTACCTTCGCCAAGCTTCCCAGTGCCCGCAAGCTCGCAACCACTGACAGTCCGATAACGCCTGCACCCATTACAAGGCATGTATCATCGTCTTTCGGGTAGTTCCTCATAACAGGATGGAGAGAGGAACAGAAAGCGTCTATGAGAGCAGCTTCTTCAAAGCACACTTTGTCCGGAAGCTTGATTACCTGAGACTTGTGGGCGACAAAACTCTCTGACCATCCACCGCCTGTATCCCGGCAATAGCCTATGGAGAGACCGGGTGCGACAATACCCTTTCGAAAATTCCGGCACAGAGAAAAATCCCCGTTCCGGCAAAACTCGCAAGGTTCAGGAATCTCCCGAGGAGCACAGGATAGTATAGGATCCACTACGACCCTGTCTCCTATCTTGATATCAGCGACATTTGCCCCTACCTCTGTCACCAGTCCGCAGTTCTCGTGTCCGAGAGTGAGCGGAAAGGATACAAACGGTGATGAGCCAGGACTGTCCCGTAACAAGATAAGGTTCATATCGCTCCCGCATATACCGGAATACTTGGTCTTTATCCTGACCCAGTTATCGCTTAAGAGTTTCGGCTCGTCGACTTCGCGAAGAACGACATTGGATAAGGCAGAATAGTAGGCCTTCCTCGTGAAAGTCCCTGCAGTCATGGAAAAAACATACCTGGGAACAGCGCCGAGGAATTGCACTGCCTTCATACTGCCTGCCCCCTTGACTCTTTCGGACTTATAAGTCCCAGTTTAAGACCGGCCCTTTCCAGGCAGTCAAGGGCATACTTTATATCCTCTTCCGTGTGGGAAGCAAGGACGTTTGCCCGCAAGCGGCATGTCTTTCGTGGAACTGCAGGAGGAAGAATCGGACAGATGAATATGCCGTCTCTATGAAGCAGCATGGTAAGGTTCAAGGTCGTATCTTCATCCCCTGTTATAATAGGAATTACTGAGCTTTCTGTGTTCATGATGTTGTAACCGAGGGCTCTGAGTCCGTCTGTGAACATCGAGATGTTTTTGCGTAGACGACTTATGCGCCACTGTTCTTCTTCAATTACATCAAAAGCCTCCTTGGCAGCTGCCACTGCGCCCGGGCTTAATGCAGCGGAAAACACAAATCCTCTGGCTGTGTGGCGAAGGAAGGAGATGAAATCCTGTCTTCCTGCTACAAACCCGCCAACAGACGGAATAGTCTTGGAAAGTGAGCATGTGATAATGTCGATTTCACCCGGAGGAATGCCGAAGTGTTCCTGGATTCCGTGGCCTGTCTTCCCCAGAACCCCGAGGGAATGGGCTTCATCCACGAGAAGCCACGCTCCATACTTCTTGCATAGCTCAATGAGCTGAGGCACAGGAGCGATGTCCCCGTCCATACTGTAGACAGCATCAACTATAACAAGCTTGCCGCGATACGCATCCTCTGCGTCTTTTAAGATCCGCTCGAGATCGTCCAGGTCGTTATGTTCAAACCACAAGAACTCTGAGCCGGACAGCCTACATCCGTCGATAAGACTGGCGTGGGATAGCTTGTCACTGATTACAGCGTCCCCTCTGCCCATAAGGGATGAAATAGTGGCAACATTAGCTAAGAATCCGCTGCTGAAAACTATTGAATCTTCAGCATCTATGAACTCAGCGATTCGTCTTTCCAAATCCACGTGAAGTTTGGTGGTGCCTGCAAGAATTCGGACTCCGTGAGTCCCTGTGCCGAATTCGTCAGTCGCCTTATTGGCTGCCTTAATTATCCTGGGATGATTAACAAGACCGAGATATGAGTATGATGAAAACATTACCTTGGACTCGCCATCTATCGTTACCCTTGCCCCGTCCAAGGAGTCAATTTGCTGAAGATAGAAATAGAGATCCTGTTCTTTGATTTTTGATACTCTGCTTGAAAATGCGTCGATTCTCCTCTGTAGAGGAGCTCTGACTGTAGACATAATGGTGCTTCCTCCTTCCCATGCCGGCGCATGGCGACTGTTGCATATAGACTGTCTTCGCGTCTTAGCCTCAAGCAACTTTTGGATACTGAAGATAGTCTATCAACGCCGAAGGAGGATGTCAACATTTTTGTGCACAATATGCCGTGTCATTGAATTAAGGCATCGGAAAACTTGGCATTACCTTCCTTGATGCCCTGGATATACCAGTAATAGATCATTATCTGCAATAAGATTCCTAAAAGAGCTCGCAACCCCCGTCTATCCAACCAATCAATGAATCTTGCCGCACCCGGTCTGTCAGGCCACCCGCCAAGAGTAAGCAGTCCCACTAACCAATAGAAAGGCCGTATCATTGTCGTACTCATACGGACACTGAAGGTAGGATGTTTCATGTAGTAGATTACTGCCATACGGCCGCGTTCTATTTCACGCTTTCGGATGGCAGGAAGCTTTGCAACAGAGAACTCATGTTTCAGGTGATATCCTGCAGGTTTATCCGATCTTACGACTCGAAGCCCGAGCTTTTTTAACCGTTGACCAAGCTCTAAGTCTTCCCAACCGTATTCAGTGAAGTCCTCGTCAAAAAGACCTGCTTCAAGCAGCCACTTGCGGGCGATGGATACGTTTCCGCTGGCAAAGAAGGCCATTGATATGTCAGAGATTCGCTTTTTTGTGCTTGTGGGATTGTCAAGATCCTCAGTATAGATAACGCGTCCATGCACAATAGTTTTGTCTTCCGGGGAAAACCCATGGTTGAGAGGTTCATCGCTCCGAGGTTTGCAAGTCTCATCCAAATGTGCAAATGCATGGGCTTCGATAAAGTCGGGCAGTGTCACGATATCGCTGTCCAAGAGAATCACCAAGTCACCGCAAGCCCTGCGAATTCCGCGATTCCTGGCTGCTGCTGCTGAGGTGTGCTCCTGCCACTCGTAAATCAACCTCCGAGACCGGCGAGTTACACTAGGCTCAACCAGGCACCCACAGTCAGCCTCAGTCATGATTATCGACTGTTTCTCAAGCCCGTGTTCTTCTACCAGCCTGCCCACCATTTCACCTGTCCCGTCCGTGGAACCGTCGTCTATGACAATGATTTCGTACTTGTCATGAGGATATGTCTGGACAAGTAATGCAGAAAGACACTTCCTGAGGATTGTTTTTCTATTGTATGTAGGGATTATCACGCTTATAAAGGGCAAGTCAGCACTTCCGAACCACGGATAAACCCTGAAAGCCTCCAAAGTCGCAGCCTGCCTCTTCTATTTCTCGGCTATGCGCATCTTTATCGTTCCATCCTGGTTACACGCATATTTACAGCCTGATACTTACGTTCCCGACCCGGGCGCACTTTATGCGTCCAGGCGCTCTTATCATGTCACGTTCACGAGTAGCCTTGTTGACAAGCTGAACTATGGTGAAGGATGAGGATGGTTGCGAAGCTCCAACCATTGCTCCAGAAGAATGAGAACCCCATAGGGAATGAAGAAGAATGGAAGCATGTCTCCGGAATTTAAGGTAATGTCAACCTGGAGATGGGTAAGGATGGCAGCAAATACCGCTAAAGCTGTTGCCGGAAGACTCGATGAAGATCCTGCTCTGACAAGACCCCTAATTCCTCCGGATACTCCAAGGACTACGATAACCACAAACAAGATAAGGCCGGGAATACCTGTGGTAGCTCCAAATTCAAGAAAAACATTGTGAGCCATGTACATGGATGTGCCGAATCCCTCCGGGTGTTCATACAGAGGATAGAAATTGACGAAGTTATTAAGACCCACACCCAACACAGGATGATCCTTTATCATCAACAGAGCTGTTCTCCAGATTTCCAATCTGTCCTTGTTTGCCATGGGGTTTAGAATCCTCGCGTAGCGTGTGGCAACAGACGGACTGATTTTAAAGACGAAAGCCACGACTAACGCAAGACTTGCCAGGGCAACTATCTTCAGAACCAAACTGTGCCTTGACCCAGTACCTAGCAAGAGGAACACTACGAAACCAACTATGAAAGCAACGAAAGCGCCACGAGACTGAGTTGCCATAAGAGCAGCTGTAAGCAGAAGGATAGCAGGGATCACCATGAGCTTACCACGACGCTCCGCGCTACGGAAGTAACCTAAGGCTGTCAAAATAGCAACACAGAACACAGTCCCGGCTGCATTGCAACCAATAAAAGGCAACGCAGCACGATAATAGCCCCAACCTTTAGACCAAGCCAGAATGTAGTTGGTTACAGCATGTATCGCGCCCACACAGGATGAGCCGAGGAATACTCGGATAAGATTTGTTCCCAGGTTTTCCTCATCCATCATAATCCCGTACACAGCCCCCAGGGTTACCCATCCCGAAAGCGCCATCCCGACAGCCCCACCCAAGGCAGAAAAGGGTCTTATGGCAGGAATCGCCGATAGCATCATCCATACCGTCAATACTTGGAATATGGTCGTTATCGACCCAAACCTGGCTTTCCTGGATCTCGGATCCACAATTACTCTATGTATCCCAATTGCAAGCAGTATTACCTGGGGAATCACAGCGTGTCCTAAACCAAGTCCGACTGCACCCGCATAGAGGGCTGCACGCTCCACACGCTCCAGCCAAGGAACTGAACGGACATAACTTACGCCCTCATCTCCGGATTCTCCGTTAGCTGCAATATCTCTCTGTAGACTGATAATCTCTTGCTCCTCCTATCCAATGCAGACTATGACATAGAAATCATACCTTCCAAATGCTCTTGCTTTCTCTTTCTATTCGCCTGTTATCCGGCAAATCCTTCCCCAGTTCATTCACAGCAAAGATTCGCTCACACAAAGGTTGAAGAAGTTGTGATAGAATAATGACGGCCTTGCACACGTTATGTAAGCTGTAAAGAACACTGGGAGTAGGAGGATGTCGGATGCTTGCTGTAACTGGAGATCAGGGCGCCGCACCACAACCTGAGCATACCGAACATGGCTATGACACGACTAAGACAGACAATTACACTCAGCAAAGCCTACCGCTAACCCTTAGCTTTGTAGTGCTTACCTACAACACCAGGGATTTTCTCAGGGACTGCCTTAACAGCGTGTTGGCAGAATGCCGGAGTCTGACTTCAGGCCTTGTATCGTGTCAGGTAATCGCAGTTGATAATGCTTCATCTGACGGAACCTGTGACATGGTGCAAGATGAGTTCCCGTCCGTGCGCCTGATAAAGCATTCCGAGAACTTAGGGTCAGCCAAAGGATTCAATGCGGGTTTAGCCCGGGCTCTCCCTGATTCTGACATTATCGTAATAATGAACAGCGATATCATAATCTTGCCTGGGACAATCAAGAAAATGCTCGCGTTTCTCAAAGAGCACAAAGAGGTTAACGGGGTTTCATGCGCTCTCTATAACCCTGACATGACACCGCAGCGTACAAGGACAAGCATCACACGTATCCTTCCAAAAGATAAGTCTAAGCCTTTTCGCGCTGAATTTCCGGGCACTGGGTTTGCAATGTATCGAGCAGAAGCGTTCCTCCGAGTCGGCGGATATGATGAAACATACTACTTCTATAACGAGGACTTGGACTGGGCAGCCAGGGCAAAGCGTCTTGGATGTATATTTTACTTCTTGCCTGACGCCAAGGTCATTCATATAGGCGCCGGCGGGAGAAGGCATAACGTATCCGGTATCCTTAAAGAGCTCTATAGGTCTAATCTGTACTTCTACAGATGTCACTATCCCAGGCTTGCATGGCTTGCTTATCTCATCTTAAAAGCGGAAATTGCAATCCGCATTCGGAGCATACAGAGACAGATGTCAAGACTTCCCAGCAACGAAGGGCTGAAAGAATGCGAGCAAAACATTGAAATCTACCGAGAGGCCGGAAGACGAATGCAAGAGGAGTATCAAAAACCCAGCACACCTCAGATTCCGCGTTTTGCCGGGTGAACCTGCTCATGTTGCACTAAAAAGTTACGACAACGCAGTTACCATCTTACCTCAAGGATCCTGCTGCTCGCCATGACATGGTTTGCAGACCAGACACCGAGAGCTGCGCCTACCAAGACATCACTGGGCCAATGGGCATGGACATATACGCGGGAAAGCGCGATCACAGAAGCAAAGGCATAAATGACCTGTTTATACTCAGGATACTGCTTTGCCAGGACAGTCGCAAGGGCAAAAGAGGCAGCGCTATGCCCTGAGGGCATTGAATTGTAGTCGTCACTGATTCGAGGTCCGTCAAAGGAGTACGGCCCTTCACCCATCCATGGCCTGGCCCGGCCAAACGCTGCTTTCAATGTCAAGCAAGCTATCCCTGAATAGACTACTGCGTTTGCCCCAAGATAGGCGGTCTCAGGATCCTTTGTCGATATCAGTCCGCAAATTGCAAGCGCTGACAGGCTATTACCCAATTCGGTCACAATTGAGCTAACATGCCGGGCCTCAGGAATTCTGGGTCCGGCATTAATCCTGTTATACACATCCTGGTCAACCAAAAGCAACGACCCTCCGCTCACCAAGAGGAGACACAGGTCGCATCTATTGATTTCGATAGGAGTTGTATAGATGTTATGAAGGTCAATTAAAATCCGGACATTCTTATCATCAGCGTATCCTACCTGCAGGCCTTCTAAGTCTTTTGTTGCAATATCGCAAGTACTAATAGCGTTACCTGACCGAGACCCTGTACCGGCTTCAGAAAGCCTGACAGCATCAAGCGAAAGCCCTGTATGACATTTCCAGAGCAGGGAGACGTCCGGGTCTCTCACAAAGACTGCCTCTGCGGAAATCTTAGGGGACACAAGAAGCGCCAATCCCAAACAACACCCAAGGAGCAGAACCATGACTGCTGAAAACGAAGATCTTTGCATGACTTCCCTCTCTTGCCCTGTGTTTAGCTCTTGATCAGGTTTAACCTTCCTGTCTTTACTCCTGACTCTCTTCACATACGGGTTTAACTGCGGTATCCTTCAGGGTGGCACTTATGCCACTCCCAGGCTGTAGCGATTATGTCCTCTAAGTCGGGGAATCTCGGTGTCCAACCCAGTTCGTCTTGTATCTTTTCTGAGCTTGCCACAAGGACTGCAGGGTCTCCGGGACGCCTCGGCGCATCTACCGCTGGAATCTCTTTCCCTGTTACATGCCGTGCAGTCTCTATCACCTGACGAACTGTATAACCTTGGCCGTTGCCTAAGTTGTAGATACGGGATCCTGCACCTTCCACCAAGGCCTCAGCAGCCAGAATATGGGCAGACGCAAGGTCAGAGACATGGATATAATCCCGGATGCAGGTCCCGTCAGGGGTATCATAATCCTGGCCGAATACTTGAAGCTCAGGATGCAATCCAAGGGCGGTCATGAGCACAAGCGGAATCAGCTGAGTCTCAGGATCGTGATCCTCACCTATGTCTCCTCCGGGATGAGCGCCTGCAGCGTTGAAATAACGAAGTGAAGCATAACGAAGATCATACGCTCTGTCATACGCAGCAAGTATCTTCTCAACCATGAGCTTTGTTTCGCCGTAGACGTTGGTAGGGGCGCACCTTGCATCTTCATCCACCGGAACCCTCTCAGGTTCACCGTAGACAGCAGCGGAAGAAGAAAATACTACATGACGGATTCCCTCATGAATCATGGTATCAAGAAGAACAAGGGTTTTCCTTACATTGTTGTGATAGTACTTGGCGGGATCAGTCATGGATTCAGCTACTGATGTGTACGCTGCAAAATTCATAACCACATCAGGTTTATGCTGCGCAAACACTGAACTCAAAGTGACAGGATCTCCAATATCCCCTTGAATGAGTTCGCATCCTCTCACAGCTTGTGCATGACCATGTTCCAAGCTATCATACACTACGACAGAATAACCTGCTTCCTTCAGCTCCCGAACTACATGACTTCCTATGTAGCCCGCCCCTCCCGCGACAAGCACATTCACGGCTTCTCCCCCTATCCCAATAATCCTATCCCGCACTTACCTGGTGAATTTCATGTCTATGCCGAATACCTGCTGCTTCTTGTGCCATGTAGTAGAGATATCGTAGCAGTGCTTATGGTATGTAAGAAAAAGACCTACATCGTCAACACTCTGACTCTTAAAATCATACGATGTGGAAGCTCCTATACTCCAGTTCTCGCTCACCCGGTAATCCATATTTGCCGAAGCTTTGTTTAAAGGATTTATCTTATCAAAGCTGAACGGGCTTGCGCCACGGACATACGTGTAATCATAGCTGATCCCGGCTTTGACTTGAGGTACGGTTCCCCCAAAGGCCTCTGCTTTACCGAAGCTTGCTCTAACCTTAGTGCCGGCATTAAATGAGTCAAGGGTATCCCCGGTTTCATACCATGCTCGCCTGGCGCCAAGAGACAGGCTTCCGGTTATCCCGGCGGACAGGTGAATAGTAGGTGATGTAAAGGATGCAGCTACATGAGTCCTGCCGGCTTTTACCAAACGCGAAGGCTCCTCAAATTGCCCGAAACCGCCGGAGAGAGTGAGCGACCCTACATTTCCGGGAATAGACACAGGTTTCAGGGCTATCTCAAGCTCCGGTATACGGTATAGGTCCCCTGTTGAAAGGACGTCTTTGGCGACTGTCGCCTTAGCTTGAAGAGGCCCTTTGCCGACAGTCTGGGCTATCAGTTTAGCTTCAACGGCGCCTCGCTCAAATCCTTTCCACTTCGCTGTGTCACCGCCTGACTTGACCGGGACATAGCGCACAACGGCATCAAGGGTTACTGAATTTGAAAGGGACATACCATAGCGGGCTTTGGCAGAGAATCCTTCCCATGAACTGTACACCCCTTCCAATATCCCTGTTTTGCCGGGCCCCAAGGCGAGGTCTGCCTCAGCGCGCGCCTTGATTCCTCTGCGCTTCGAAGCGTAAGCGCCTTCATAACTTAATTGCGCCCAGTCTTGCGTTGTATTACGATATGTAAGCCCTATGAGAAAGCCGTCGGAAGAGTCATAACTAAACAGAGGGACAGGAACGTTCTTGCTTTCACCTTCCCCAAGAGCCACGCTCTCCCCTCTTAGAGGAAACGTAAGGTTCGGCACAATCATAACCGGGACATTCCCAAGCCAAAGGATGGGCCACTCTGCCACAATACGGTCATCAGGGTATATTACGATCTTCTTTGAGCTGACACGATAACACGGGCAATCCAGCTCACAACCTGTTATATATGCATTATCCAAAGTCAGCATGGCAGGTGCAAAATTCATCTCATTACCGCGAATGTATACGTCAGACAAATGAGCATTCGGTTCCAGGATGCGCCCCTTGCCTGTATATAGATTATACGCGAAGACATCGCACTTGATAGTGCGTAACCCTTGACTTGCCACCACGTCTCCATGGGCGATGACCTCTCCCGACCCCGCGTGGACGTGAATTGAGTCAGCCGAAACAGAGAAGTCCTCATAGGTCACTTTAACATTCCCTTCGGCCACCACCACTGTGCCTTCAGGCTCAAACCGGTACTCTGTTATATCTGCCTCTATTACAATCCCGTCATTGCTTTGACCGGGTTCCCCTGCATAGACAGCATCTGTAAAGAATCCTGACAGCACACACAGAATCATTGCAAAAACTGTCAGCCTTACAGGAAGAGCTGCTTGTGATATGCGAGGAGATCCTCCGGCCCTTTTGTAGTTCCCCATATATCCACGCCTTGAGATGCCCTTTGGGACCTTCTTAAGCCTAACCTATTTCCCCGGTTTTATTTCCACAATAGGCATATCTTTGGTGAGTTCCACCACGACATCTACAGGAAGCGTCATTCCGTGAACCTTTACGTCTGACCCGGCAGCCACATAAAACTCGGCGCCTTCAGGGATTACTGCGTCTTTGCCATGAACAAACACAGCTCCAAGAGCGCCAACCGGCCCAAAGACAATGAATCCTGCAAGTCCTGCACCGATTGCCCATTGTAAGGACTCATTCAACTGCTTGGTCTTCTCATCAAAAGCCAAAGGCACAACAGTTCCGTCCAGCGCTTTGATGCCCTGTAATTCAAGAGCTATCTTTCCATCCTTACCCAGTCTCCCTGCAGGTGATACGTCTGTCACCACTCCGTAGGTCTTTGCTCCTTTAGGAATGACAAGCTCGCTGTTGATAAGGACATCCCTGGCTATTTCAATGTCGACTCTCTGCCCTTTCTGGGTGGAGCTGGAATCAAGTTTTTTAAGCAATTTAATGAGCACAGGCTGACCGCGTGTGACAGTTACATCTTCTGTTTTAAGAGTCCCGTCAGGTAGGCATACTGCAAGGAGATAGTCTACCCGGGATGCCATAGCCCCTGTCCCCGGCCCACCAAGCACAATAGTCTCAAGCTTCTCCAGCTTTGTCATAACGGGTTCTGTAACAACGCGTCTCCTTAAGAACCACTCTACTGCAGCAAGTTTATATGCTACAGAGACTTTAGCGCCAAAAGCCCCTCCTGTGGCAGAGCTGATTCTGTTTATACGGGTTACCATTGAACCTGTTTCGACTTGTCCGAAAACATCCTGCTCTATTTGATCCAAACGATCTATGATTGCTCCCGGCAATCGCTCTCCGTAGAGGGACATCTCAATATCCTCGAGGTCCTCCAAAAGAGTCAATGCCTCCCCTCCTGCAAAAGCAGGACTTCCCACTGTCATCAGGAGAACCACAGCGAGAGTCATAACAGCGATTGTTTTCTTCATAGCTCACTCCTCCTAACCATGCACCAAAATGCACAAATGCGGGACTGATAGCCCGCAGACATATGTCAGCATAACTCCCTTCTATATCGTAAAAACACTCAACCCTGATCCTGATTATCACAAGATCCTAGAATTTTATTGTTAACTCCGCAGTTGCGATATTGGTCCGGTGAACCCCCGGAAGCTGCGACTCAGGATCCAGCTCGTGAAAGTCTATAAGCTTGTAACCTAGTAAAATAGATGTCGTCCCACTGAATGTGTAGCCCACACCTAAGCTGGCAGTGTGCTTACGGGCATCAAGGGACAAGCCCGGGACCCGATAATCACCAAAAAATCCTGCAGACTTACCATCACTTGTTTGCTCAGAACCTCCGGGCACGACAAGCTCCACCCCTTTCGGGACAGGGACATCAGTAGTCCTTGAGTAACTATAACCTGCTTTTATAAAAGCTGAATCAGAGAGAGCGAAATTGTAATCAATCCCCAAAAGGGCGGTAGCCCTTGCAGCGCTGGCCTCCCCGTCTTGAGACGCCTCATCCTCCTTAGCCAGTTCGCAACTGGCCCTGAATATCGCAAGCTGACTCAAGGCGTACTTAAGATCCAACCTTGCTATGACGTCATCACTTTCCCCTGTGCCTTGCCCAATCCCCACTGACGAAGGGCCTCCCAGTGAAAGCTCTGCCTTTGCCCCTGCATCCAGCGGAATACTGATAGTCTTTGAAGGATTACCGGAAGTGGCACCCTGGGGTTTAGCAGGATCTGTGCCTATTATCTCTGAAAGCCTCTTTCCTCCACTGATAGTCTCAGGATGAGGGCCGGTAGATATGGGATATTGAGTAGATAGGTTCCCAAGCCCAAGGCTGCCTGTACTAATCTCCTTTGCATCTTCACCGGTAGGCGCTATAAAGCGCTCAGCTCCTTTTAACAGCGCAAGTTCTAAAGAGAATTCCTTTTGCAGGCGCTGGAGAACTTCCATTTGACGCAACGAAAGGGAAATCGGTACAATCCTTGAAATGGCCCAGGCCATTTCATACCTGGTGATTGGGCGTTCACCGCTGAAGGCTTCTTCTGAATACCCTTCTATCAACCCTGCCTGTGCAAACTCAGAAAGAGTGGCATAAGACCAATGGTCTTTATCGACTTCGCTGAAAGGGTTGGCAGCGACAGCAATTCCGTGTAAGGCAAAAACAGCGCACAATACTACAACAAGCACCATAGACAACCACTTGCCCGGTGACTTCGGGTGCCCTATGCCACGCCGTATACCACGTGCTGACTCACCGCCGCAACGTCTCATGCGCATAATCACTCCCAAGCAGCATAAGCCCGTTTTGGAATCTTATCTGTACCAAATACTATTCTATATATGTGCTAATAATCCCTCCCTGAGACCCTACCTTTTCAGGCATTGGAAGAATCTTTCGGCAAGAACCACTGCAACGTAATCATCAAACGGTTCACTGGGAGCTCTTAGAGATATAGGAAGTAATCTCCCAATCCCTCGAAGAGGATGATTCAGAAGATACCGGCGACGCCCCTCCATGCTGCTTTCATGTTCATCTACGAAGATGAGCTCAGGACGCGGGTCTTGCCGGTTGCAGCCGCATGCAGAAAGCTCTCCTGTCGCTTCCATGATCTCTGAGGCAAACTCCCTTGAACCGGTCCGGTCTCCGAGAATTACCCGATGTACACCATATTTCTTAGTAAGTTCCAAGACCCTCCCTACTGCCTCATCCCTGGAAACGATCTCCTTTAAGATGAGTTCCAAATCGCTTGTAACCACTGCGACTCCGCACTTTTCCCTTCCCGGGTCTACGGATACTATGGTTTCCCTAAAGGATTGCTCAGAATTCATGCCTTTCACTTCCTGCGCTCTTTCAGAAGCCTTCTTGTGATAGTTCGGGAAGCGGAATCACCGGATGGAAGTACGATCGTTATCAGTTATATTATACCATAGGGCAGATTGATATAAGGTAATCCGTTCTCTCTTAATAACGTGAATTCGTCTCCGGCTAAGTATGATGCTAGTGATTCACCTAGGTTTCCTTGTGAGTCTTGCTATAGCCATAGGTGACCGTCCTTGTGTGAGGATTCTATAGCTTTGGGTGCACTATACTCATGTAATAAGCACAGGGTAAGACTTGTCACAGCATACCTAGAACAGCCTGCTGAAAAAGCTGAAGATATGCGAGAGATCTGCTTTTTTTTGGAGAGTATTCAGGCCGGAAAAGCAGGAAACCCCGGGGGGAGACCCCCGGGGTGTAGTCCTGGCTTAGACTAGAACGTGACCTTCAGCGAGCCGGTGATTATGCGGGCCAGGTAGCTCAGGGCTGGCGTATCATCTACGTCAGACTTGATTACCTTGTAGCCGAGGTTCAGGTCAGTGTTAGTTGTGATGTTATAAGCATACTTGACTTCACCTATGATGTTAGTTACAGGAGCATATGGATATTGCACTCCGTCGTAGAATCTGTCAAGTCTCTGATACTCAGCCTTCCCGTCAATCTTCGACTTCGGCGTCACCTGTGCCTCGACTCCGCCTTTCAGGATGCTCTTTGTGTATGGCTTGTAGTCGCCCAGATGATCATTAGCGACTGCATAGTCGTAGGCTGCGTTCAAGCTGATGCCTTCGTATACTGCGAATCCTGCTTTCGCGCCGATGTTGAACTCGCTGTCGTGGCTATCAGCGTCTAGATTATCGTTAGCTACCGAGCCTTTGAGTATCTGATAATCCCGCTTATCCCACATGTAACCGCCATGGATATTGATTGCTTCGGTTACGTCGTAGTCAGCGTTCAGTTTCAGGGTATCTTTCTTATAGTACGGCTCAAACTCGGCGCCCTTAACTCGGGCATCCACGTGTGTGAAGCTTGCTTCAATCGGTTTAAATTCGGCTGCTACTGCTGCTGTAGTCAGCAACACTGCGCCATCATTACCGTATTTAAGCTTACCACCTTCGATAATGTAATTGGTGTGCTTCAGATTGAGGCTTGGAGTAAGGGTCAGATCGCCCCATGCCAACTTGTATTCTGCGCCTACTTCTGCAATTGCATGCTTCTTGTCTTCCCAGTCAATCTTCACGCCGCCAGCCTCACCGGCATTACCCGTAATTTTGTACCCGCCGGTAAGAGTCAGGTTCTCGATGGGCACTACTTTAACACTGGCGCCGATCGTCTTGACGTTTCTCTTCAGTCCTTCGTCGTCATCCCAGATGTGGACAAACTCAGGTCCGAAGTCTTTCTCAACCCTGACGTACTCACCCTTGACAGTAGCAGGTCCGATTGTACCACTCAGGTTGAGTTTTGCGGCTGAAGCATATCTTGTCACGTCAGCAGGCTCCGTATGGGCGTGCCTGGCGTATTCGCCGTCAACCTTCCAGCCTTCAAGGAACGAGTAGTCTCCCGCTAAAGAAATGACTTGGTCAACGTAAGGCCTCTCCTCTTCTTCATCGATTACGTCTGAGAGATAGTCATCCCATACTCTTACGTATGCTACTCCAAGATTCAGGTTGTCAAGGATAGCAGCCTTGGCCTCGCCTGCAAAGGCATACTTGGCAGGTTGAGGAGCAACGGCGGGAGTGCCGGGAATTATCACGGGAAAAGTTACGTAAATATAGAAGTCCTCCGGCCAAGTATCCGAATCGGTGGGATCAAAGGCAATTACTACATAGTCCTCTAGCTCATCATCCCATTCTTTAAGAGCATCCCACGCACTGTCTTGATGCCCAGGCCAGGTGGTTTCGTCATAAGGATCGAAGCCCTCAGGCCACACTATAGCCATATCATCAAAGTTAACTGTCCAAGGAGTCTCAGCAACAGCGGCACTGGCCTCCTGTATCCTCGTGAAGAGAAGCGTTCCGGAGAACATACCATAACCCAGTTCAGCTGTGACACCCTTAAATATTGGGTCGTCATCATCGTCAAGGATCATGTCTCCCCAGAAGGTGTAATCAGTGAACGTTCCGTCAGGCAATGTCAGATCACCGGCATACAGTCTCTCAAGCACGCCGGGCGTAGTCACTTCAAGCGACAGACTGTCTACTTCAAGATTCCCTGTAAGGTCGCCTGTGAACAGGTTTGTCACAGTCGCAAGATCCGCCTTCACTGTCACTCCGTCAGCCGGATATGCTGTAAGAGTTAAAGCCAGCTGATGTTTGAAGTCTGTTTTGGGCGCATACTTGCCGGATCCGTGGTTGTCATCCTCATCATCCTCAAAGATCTCACTGGGATCTTTCCATGCTTTGACATCCGGATTCTCTGAACGAATATCGACATCCTCGAACTTTACTGTGCTCGAACCTGTGATCTTGACTTTCTCATGGCCGGCAAGATGATCGCTGAGTGAAGCGTCAATGCCTGCTACTTTGTCGTCAAGAGCTGCGAAGTCTTGCTCGAGAACATCGAG
>JAKPFY010000197.1 GCA_029551185.1 Bacillota bacterium | reverse complement strand
ATACCCTTCCTCAGATGACAGAGTAAAAGGTTTCTCCACAAGGACGTGCTTCCCCCGAAGCAAACACGCCCGCGCAATACGATAGTGATCACCCGGAGGAGTCGCAATTACAACTGCGTCTATCTTAGGATCAGCAATAATGTCCCGATAATTTTTTGTCAACTTAACCAATGGATATCGTTCACGGATGGCAAGAAGGACTTTGGGATTCGTATCACAACACGCAACCAACCCAGCACCAGGAATCTGCGCAAAGTGACGAACATAGTTTCTCCCCCAGTTGCCACATCCAACAACACCAACATTTACCACTTCATCTACGTCCTCCTCCACGCCATGCTCTAGAAACACCCAATGTGCGCTTCATAAAGAAGGCGTGTGCCTAAGCCAGAGATTGCCAGACCACACCTTTTGATATTTCTACGCAAAATTCGAGATTCCTCTTCCTATTATGCCCTCGGTCAAAGCAGAATCTGTCGAATCCGGGACCTGCAACCTAAGATACACAAATCAACGGATTCTAGAAAGCATCAGCTCTCAAGGCATCTGCTTTGTCCAGTTTTTCCCAAGGAACGTTTTCTTCAGGGAGATCCGTTCTGCCGAAATGGCCATAAGCAGCCAACGGACTGTAAATAGGTCTCTCCAGACGAAAATGGTCGATAATAGCTGCAGGCCTCAAATCAAAGTGCTTCTTAATAAGCGCGAGTATATCCTCATCTCCGATTTTTCCTGTGCCGAAGGTTTCCACATCAATGGATATAGGTTGCGCCCTTCCGATAACATAAGACGCCTGCACCTCACATTTATCTGCAATACCTGCAGCAACCAGGTTCTTCGCCACCCATCGGAGGGCATAGGCAGCGGTTCTGTCCACCTTGGTAGGATCTTTACCTGAGAAAGACCCGCCTCCGTGACGAGCCGCACCACCATACGTATCAACAATAATCTTACGTCCGGTCAGGCCTGAGTCACCCTGCGGCCCACCTATCACGAATCTTCCTGTCGGATTTACAAAGACTTTTGTACGATCATCCATGAAACCCGGAGGAATAACCGGATCAATCACATGCTCCAAGATATCCTCCATAAGTCTATCATACTCGACATCAGGGTCATGCTGAGCTGCTATGACTACTCCTTCTACCCTCTTGGGGATATTCCCGTCATATTCGACTGTGACCAAAGATTTTCCGTCAGGCCTTAAGTATCCAAGCCTGCCTTCTTTTCGGACCTGAGCAAGCCTCTTGACAAGCTTATGAGCAATCATTATAGGCATTGGCATCAATTCAGGGGTTTCGCGCACAGCAAAACCATACATAAGCCCTTGGTCTCCTGCGCCAAGTTGACTATATCCTGAATCATTGACTTGTCCGACAGCTTCAAGCTGTCTTGCTTCGAGAGATTTGTTAACACCTTGGGCAATATCGCCGGACTGTCCGTTAATAGAAGTGATTACTCCGCATGTTTCTGCGTCAAACCCGTACTTCGCCCTTGAATATCCAATATCCAGCACTGTCTCGCGGACAATATCACCTACTTTGGCCATAGTATGCCAACATGGCGTGGATATCTCGCCCATCACCAAAACAACACCGGTGGTCACCGCAACCTCACAAGCCACTCGAGCGCCAGGGTCCTCTTGCAGGATAGAATCGAGTATCGAATCTGCGATTTTGTCGCAAAGCTTATCCGGGTGACCTTCAGTAACTGATTCCGATGTCACCAGTCGTCTGTACTTAGGTTGATTCTTGTCCAGTCGTGTCTCCACAGCACGAGCCCCCTTTTAATGCAAGCACATACAAAAAAGCCCCTCCCGTATCGGGAAGAGGCAATCCGTCTCTCATCTTCCAGAACGGAAGTTCTGCAGGACTTGGCACCGTGCAGA
>JAKPFY010000188.1 GCA_029551185.1 Bacillota bacterium | reverse complement strand
GTTGTACAAAGCGCACGCAATGGTCAGCGTTTTCTCCCATTCCTTTTGTTCAAGGGTTTCACGCTTAGCCGCCCTATGTACGACGCTAGACACCATGTCGGTTGGCAGATTTCTCCCGTCGATTACACAAGGCAACAGTCTTTGAATGGCTTTTTGACGTAGTTTGGAATCGGCCTTATTGCCATAAACGGCGTCTACTATATCGTACAGGCTAGGAGCTCCTTCGTATTCTAGGACCTTTACCCTATCACTGACATTCCACGAAGATCCTTTGAAGGTATGAACCCAGACACAGGTTCTATGCCATTGTTCTACGCGCTGTAGAAACTCGGATCCGTCAAGTTGGCGGTAAAAGGCAATGGACATCCTTCCGGGGGAGGCTGAATCTAAAGCCATGACCATAACTCTTGAGTTTATGTCAAGTACTTTGCTGTATCCGAAAATCTTCGACCTAAGTCTTTGTGCCACCACCTCACCAACAAAGGCCAAGGGGTCTCCTTCCTCCCCTTTTTCAACAACTGGAAGCTGCCCCAGGAGCGAAGCTGTATCCGCCCAAGGATCTGGTACCTCTTCCCCTTTGGGTGTCCAGCAAACCACCGCCATCTCCCCCAGGCGAAAACCCTGGCGCCTAATTAACCACTGCAGCGCAGTATGCGCCTTTTGAGTGACTACCAGCCCTACTCCTGCAGCCTGATCCGAATCAAGGAAACGCCCCCGAAACGTGAAGCCCGATTTGTCATTACTTGAAATCAGCTTGGCAGAATCGGCGTCATGACGCAGCTTGGCGGGATGGGAAGTCGCCAACGTAGTCTCAACGCCCGTAACAAAACAGAGGCCCTGCTTTTCTACGGTTGATTCCATGTAGCGGATCCAGCTTTGATACAGGGTTTGGTCTTTCCAGACGGTGGGTTCCAAGGCGCCAGGAATCTCCACAACCCACCTAACAAAACTCTCGCCTTGCCGCCGGCTGCCCAATACTCCGAAAATGGGAGGAGGATCGTCGCCAACCCACTTGGCTAAGAGCCTATTATGTTCATCCACAAACAGTATCTTCCTGTTTACCAAGTCTTCGATCAGGCGGCCTTTGCAGATGTAACGATACACAGCCCTTACTTTGGGATGCGAATGTTCTGACTCGGCCCAGCAACGCAATGCTTCCTTATACAGTTCAAAAGGTTCCTCAGGCCGGGAAGCAAACCCGCTGGTAACTTCGCCTCCATACTTAACAAAATCGCCTGCCACATACTGCAGTTTGTCACATAGAGGATGGTTAACTGGTTTAGATCCCGAGCGAGAAGCTGATTGTTCCGTGCAGGGGATTATAGTCCTGGCCTGGGATAGCGGGACGACCTCAGCCCTGAGAAACTCACCCTCAGAGTTGAGAACGACTTCTATATGAGCCTGCTGAGTAGTATGGTAAATGGGCAGCAAAGGCACTTGGTTCTCGTCGGCAGAGACTTTGCCCACAAGATGGGAGTTTTCTTCATATGTTTCATAAAGAGCCTGCAGCCAGCTCATAATTTCCCTCCTTCCTCCATCAGTTCAAGAAAAGATGGATCCTCGTCTAAGGGAGTAGAACCGACCTTGTCGTAGACCATAGGCCTTACTAATTTCCTGATGGTGCATTCCTCGGGCCTGATGAACGTGATGACCCCGCCATTCATACGCGGATTCCAAAACCTAGCGTAGAGCTTGTCCTTGCCAGTTTCACTCGGGTAGTCAAACCCATGGAACATCAGTCCGAAGTTTAGCTCTGGGTAATTATCGTAAAACCCTGTTCCAGAGCCAAATTCACAGGGCTCAACATAACCTTGGCATTCTCTTGCCCCGAGAAAAATGTCTCTCCGCCCGCCTTTCTCCAGCATACGGAGGGCCATAAAGTAGTGTTTGTTTTCATTGCGATCAGCTGATAAATCTGAGCGTTGCTCATTCCATACAAATCGAGCCTGAACCTGGTACTCCACATCCCGCAAGTACGTGTAAATGGACAGCTCGTTTCCTCCCCCGTATTTGAGCGGTTTTACGCCTTTGCTTTCCGTTTGAATGGGCTTCATAATCCTGACCTTGTCGATGACCCAGGTTATCGTGGGCTTCCAGTAGACAGAGCTAACAACCCCTTTGAGCGCCTCGTAAGTAGGGATCTGATAGGAAAACTTCTCACCTCCCACCTTAGTTAAAGGATCTGTGAACAGGGCGTACTTTCCATAGACTCGAAACTGGATGATATTATCGTGGCGCATAACACCCTCCTCCCACCTCTAAAATGTTAATACCTCCATTAAGGCCGCAGATTCACGGTGCAGCCCGCAGTCTTCGTCATAAAACCGCTCGTCTAAATAATAAACTCCGAAACCTTCCTGGACTTCATGAACGGCACCCTTTCGAAAAAGTTCCTGCAGCAGATAGGGAGAACAATTTACAGAATAACGTTGTGCCTCTCTCAACAAACTGTACCGTATTTCAGGTACAGCAGCGCCGCAAAGCTCGCGCACTAACTGAACGCCACGCTCCCGATACTGCACAATTACGCCCTGACCCACGTTGTCGATAACCCGGAAAGAGCGGCCCGCGCTTTCGAAAGCCTGACGCAGAACAAAGGGAGGGGCTTTCATTTGTCGGTTCTTATACTCTTCCACAGATATTTTGTTGCCGGCAAGAAGATTGAAAATGGTATCATTTCTGCCAACAGGGCTATTCTGAGCTAAAGGGTATTCCATTAGATGGCGACGCTGGAAAAAGAAGTATTCAAAAAACTTTTCTAGCGCCTGGGAACCGATTATGTTGTTCTTAAACCGCTCTGGGTTGGCTCTAAACTCCTCTAGCACCCTTAAGGCAACTTTTTGCCCCTCCTTGATCTCGACAAGCTGATCGAGGTTTTCTTCTTTCAGCCTTATAAGGAAAAGCTTACCTTTATGGGGACGCAGGCCATGGCGGTTACACCTGCCGGCGGCTTGGGCCACGGAATCTAGCCCAGCAAGCGAACGGATCACCACCGAAAAGTCCACATCAACACCGGCCTCAATGAGCTGAGTACTGACACAGATAACGGGTATCTTCTCTTTAAGGGCCCTGCGGATCTTCATAATTACATCTAACCGGTGAACCGGGCACATATTTGTACTCAAGTGGTACTTTTCTACGCCAAGCTCGTCGGGTAACCGGGTAAAGATCTCATAGGCAGCCTTTTTGGTGTTCACTACACATAGAACGGACCCAGAGGTTTCGAGCTGCTCCCAAACGAGTTGGGCTGCTTCGGCGAAAGACAATGCATCTAGGTTGGTAAGGTCATGTACTGTGATGCGCTTTTGGGCTTGGAACGCATGGGAGCTGCTTGGCGATATTACCTTCTGAGGGTCATAAGGGAGAGCTCGAGTTTGGGGGAGTACTTGATGCAGAAGAGGTTGCGTTGCAGTGCACAGCATTACCGTGGACTTGCAGTTGCTCACCAAAAATCTGATGGCCACGTTGAAGAGATGGACACACTGAACAGGGAGGCTTTGAATCTCATCAAAAATAATCACTGAGTTTACCAACTGGTGCATCCGGCGACAGCTGCGGGTCCCACCGGCAAACAATGCTTCCAGAAATTGCACCATAGTCGTTAGTACTATGGGGGCATCCCAGTTTTCGACTAACGTCTTGTGAAGTATGGTTTCCCTTTCCGGTGTTAAATTGGAATGATGCTCAAGGACAATCCTCCCTTGGTCTTGTTCATCAACTTCCATTATCCGCCTTATTTCGTGGGCATTTTGGTCAATGATGGAAGTATAGGGGATGACGTAGATGATTCTGTCCATGCTGTGCTTACAGGCATGGTACAAGCCAAACCTTAAACTGGCCAGGGTCTTGCCGCCTCCTGTGGGCACTGTGAGACGGTAAAGGCCGCGCTCTTGGCGAGCCATTTCGCGGCATTTCTCAGATATTTCTCTGCGTAGCTCATCCATGGGTGACCGGTGCTCAAAACTGGCAAGTTTGGCTTCCAACCGCGCGATCAGCACCGACCAAGCAGGGTACTTTCCTCTTTGCCGCAATTGCCTTTTCTCCGGCTCGCCAAAGTCTGCAGA
>JAKPFY010000152.1 GCA_029551185.1 Bacillota bacterium | reverse complement strand
TATGGAGAAGGGCCACAGTCTTCAAGGGACGAAGACCGTGGCCCCGCGTTACCACCCTCATTGTCAGGGAAGTCGCATCCACAGCAACTCCTGACCCCTTAAACCACATGCAAGCTTCCTTTAGAAGGATAACCCATGTTTCCCTGTATAACGGTAGGGTCCCGACACAGCCTACTCGCAAATCTTAGTATTCCCAGATGCTTTCAGCTTGCAGCTCCAAAGCGAACTTCAGCAAAACCCACCCAAGCATGCTCACAGTCTCAGGCATACTCTTCCTTAGGGCCTTATCTTGCTTACTCTTCTCCTTCATCGCTCTTTTAACAAGACAGCAAGTTTTTTGACGTTCCTGTAGAAGACACAGAGTCACTTGGTCACAAGCATCTTATATATTAGATACGCGGTAATGGAGCCGGTCAACTCAAAAAGCCGCCAAAAAAAGTCAGCGCCTAACATACAGGAACCACGCCCTTTCAAGGGTTTCTCCATCTACTCTTGTTGACCAATTATATCATAGCGTCTTATCTGTCCGCAACATGCCACCCTTCTCTTATTCTTACCTGTGTATCCTCCTATACCCTCTTAACTTACGCTAATCGGTTTGCCTCTTCCTATAGGCTTCGTACATTAGGATAGAACCTGCGACCCCAGCGTTAAGGGATTCTGCGTCCCCTATCATGGGAATTCTCACAGCTTCGTCGCAGAGCTTAAGTACGTCACGGGTGAGACCGTGAGCCTCACTTCCTACCAAAATTCCACATCTTCCCCGAAAATCATAATCGTAGCACAATGTCTTGGCCTTTGCACTGGATGCGACTATTCGGAACTCATGTGTTTTCAGGAACTTAACTGAATCCTCAACTCTTTTGAAACTCTGAAGAGGCACCCTAAGTATACTGCCCATAGTTGCCCTGACACACTTAGGATTAAATGGATCCACAACATCTCCGCTAAGGATCACACCTGCTAACCCGAAAGCGTCAGCGCTCCGGATAAGTGTGCCCAGGTTACCGGGATCCCTGATTTCATCAGCTAACAGAATCAAAGGAAAGCCCTGAAGGCAAAGTCCGGTATCAGGAATCCTGACAATCGCCACCACACCTTGAGGAGTGTCTGTATCTGCCACATACTCAAGGACTTCTTCTGTAAC
The DNA here is from genome assembly GCA_029551185.1 of Bacillota bacterium. Classification (GTDB taxonomy): domain Bacteria; phylum Bacillota; class SHA-98; order UBA4971; family UBA4971; genus UBA4971. Next base: position 1,952 of record JAKPFY010000152.1, on the reverse strand, counting down.
GCCATAGACCTCTATTTGTGCGTCGACAAGTCTTTCATATAAAGCGCATCCTCTTGCGTTTCTAAATAAATACGGGCTTGCCATGACTTCATAAATCCTGGCGCCCGTATTTAGCGCGTCTTCAATTCCACGAATACCTTCCAATAAGAACCGGCCCTTTTCTTCTCGGTAGGGGCGCCGTTTCAGTTTCCGAGCTTCCAATATTCTTGCATTACGGCGACTGGTAATTGTGATCTCGATTTTCACCGGACCTCACTAGGCATTATCTACACTGTTGCGAGCTATCTTTACCAGTTCGCTGAAAGCCTCCTGGTCATTTACGGCAAGCTCAGCTAGGACTTTTCTATTTATGTCGACTCCTGCCTTTTGCAGGCCGTCTATAAACCGGCTGTATGACATACCATTCATACGTGCAGCAGCATTTATCCTCGTGATCCACAACCTACGAAAATCTCTTTTCTTATTACGCCTATCCCGATAAGAGTAATGAAGAGACTTCATAACTGCTTCATTGGCACGACGATATACCTTGCCATTCGCGCCGGTGAATCCCTTAGCGCTCTTCAGGACCTTCTTGTGTCGGCGTTTCGCAGTTGCTCCGCCTTTAACTCTAGGCATATCAATTCCCCCTCAGATTTGGCACTTACAGCGTCAATAATGGCGTCAGTTGCTGAGAAGCTTCTTCACCTTAGCAGCATCTCCCCGCGAAAGCACTGCCGGCCTTTTTAGGCGCCTCTTCACCCTTGATGATTTCTTGCCTGTCTTATGGCTCATATACGCCTTACGTCTTACGATCTTGCCGGTGCCGGTGACCTTAAAACGTTTGGCGGTGCCCCGATGTGTCTTTTTCTTTGGCACAGTATGTCTCTCTCCTTTGTTGGGATCGGGACGAAACACTCACCCAATCCAGTTTTAGCGAAATCAGTGACTCTGCTTTGAAGTCAAAGGCGCCAAAATCATGACCATATGTCTTCCTTCGACACGGGGTTCTCTTTCAACTATCCCATAATCTTTGACTTCTTCAGCTAGGTCCTGAAGCAGCGCTCGCCCGATATCGGCGTGAACGATTTCGCGGCCCCGAAACCTCACAGTAGCCTTAACCTTATCCCCATCCTGAAGGAACCTAATCGCGTTTCTGGCCTTTACTTGGAAGTCATGACCTTCAATCTTCGGAGTCATCCTGACTTCCTTAATATCCACAATCTTTTGCTTTTTTTTGGTTTCCCTCTCACGCTTTGCCTGCTCATACTTGTACTTGCCATAATCGATCAAGCGGCAAACCGGCGTCCTTGCATTCGGCGCGACCTCAACCAAGTCAAGGCCCCTTTCGGCTGCAATCCGGAGACCTTCCTTAAGAACCATAACCCCGAGTTGCTCTCCGGTCTCGTCTATCAGTCTGATCTCACGCGCACGAATGTCATCGTTCACTCTCAAGTCTCTGGCGATTGTGCCTCACCCCCTGGAATATTTACAGCTTTAATATGAAAAGCGGGCATACCGCCCGCCTTCATAACTGATTTGATCACATCAAGAAGCGTTTCCTCTTAGCTCAACTATTGCCAGATTGTAGGAACCGCTCTTAAATTAACCTTGCTAGCAGCCCTCGACCCTGGTTGCACAAGATATCCTTTCGGATTCTCCTCGGATTCTCCTAACCTAACCGGCGCCGCAAGGTGAGAAGCAGACGGCTTCTTCTTGAGTTTATTTACATGTCCGTGTTCACTACATTAGAACTCCCATACTAGAAAGTTCTAAGTGCAGTTTTCAATATAGCATAACCGACACCCGTAGTCAATCTGCGTTTTATCCGCTGTCGTCGGCCTGTGATAATGTCACCCTATAAGCGGTCTGAGAAAATGTCACCCCCCCTGCGGGAATACGACTGGATCCGGAAGGATCTAGGAGCACCCTCCCCAGCCCCGGGGCTGAGGAGGGTAGCAGAATTTTGGTGA
>JAKPFY010000058.1 GCA_029551185.1 Bacillota bacterium | reverse complement strand
CTGAGCGACCAAAAGATTTGCCGACCAGATCAAGCAAAGAAACAGCGCAGTCTGTCCCACCCACCAGATAAACCACTTCTTAGACTTGTAACGTCGTTTTCCGTGCAATGCACCTCTACTCCAACAAAAAACTCTCTTCGTATAAACGCATTAGGCTTGGCAAAAAGCTACGCTGGGTCAATGACAAAACCACATCAAACGTTGTTGATCGAATTACATGCAAGCGTGAGGGGGGCGCATTCGCAAAAAGCGTTTGAATTCGACCACCTTTTCTTAGAGAACCTGCCCTCGACAATGCAAAAGCTGTATGCTATCTTGAAAACGATGCGGCCAAAGCAGTGGACAAAGAATCTGCTGCTTTTTGCTGGTCTCATTTTCTCACACAATCTAACAGACACCTCTCGCGGGCTGCGCGCCGTTGCTGCCTTTGTCGTGTTTTGCATCCTCTCAGGCGTGGTTTATTTCATTAACGACATCAAAGATCTCGAAAGTGATCGCAACCATCCCTTAAAACGCCAACGTCCCATCGCAAGCGGTGAACTCGGGGTCACAACGGCAATTGTTGTAGCAGGACTCTTGGCTGCGGTCGGCCTGGCTTGGGCTTTCACGCTGAATCTTAAGTTCGCCGCGATCACATCCGTCTACTTTCTCCTGATGATTGCTTACTCGTTCTTCTTGAAGCACTTGGTGATTCTCGACCTCATGGTGGTGGCCATGGGATTTGTGATTCGCTCGATCGCCGGAATCTACGCAATTGAAAACCCGGGTGAGCACATCCCCATCACACCGTGGTTTATTACCTGTGTGCTTTTCTTAGCCCTGTTTCTGGCAATTTGCAAGCGGCGCCACGAGCTTATTTTGCTTGCTGGTAAAGCCACTTCGCATCGCCCTGTGCTTGAACACTACTCCCCTGCGTTCCTTGATCAAATGGTCAGCGTTGTCACCACGGCTACTGTTATGAGCTACGCACTCTACGTGACTTCACGCGTGAAGAAAGAAAGCGTGCACCACCATGAACACATGATATGGACGCTTCCTTTTGTCCTGTATGGGATTTTCCGCTATCTATACCTTGTTTACCGACGCGATGAGGGCGGTGCCCCGGAGGCTCTTCTCTTGAAAGATCCCGGCCTCATAGCAACTGTAATTCTGTGGCTGGTCTCCATTTTATGGGTATTTTACCTTTAATCAGAAGCCAAGCGATTGCCACTGCAGCGTTGGGTGCAACACCCGGCTTGGCGAGTGCGTCGTTTTCCGAGCATCATTTGACCTCGCCATCGCTTCTCATACAAACGTTTGATCAGGCAGCAGAAGTCGGGTGGGTGGAACAACTCTTCTCATTTTCTACGTGGGGAGTGCTTATCGTAGCCAGCGTTCTCCTCCTCTATGTGATCTGGCATGTGCGCCGGACTCTGGAAGAGCAGAAGCTCCGGGAGGAAATCGCCGCAGCAGAGTTTGAGGCGCGTATGTTGGCCCTGCTGGGCAATACGTCCGGCCAGACCACGACGGGTGAGCCCCCGCCTTCCCCTTCTGTTCCCCAAGTAGCCACAGATCTACAAAGCAGCCACACCGCCCACTCAACTATGCAAGTTACCAATGAAATCAGTCATGCGCCTCCCGTGGAGGAAAGCTGCCGAGCAGTTCTTCAGCAACTTCGTAATGCTGGCCTTCTGAAAGAAATAGAATCGCATGTCGCGTTACACGGAAACCCGAA
>JAKPFY010000088.1 GCA_029551185.1 Bacillota bacterium | reverse complement strand
ATCGGTCTGCCAGGGAGAAAACTGGCTGGAGTAAGATTTACTGAATCTCTTGGCGTGTTCGATTACCTGATCTTTCGTCCAGTACACTGCCTTAGAGAAACCGTTGAGGAGCTGCAAATAAGCGAAGTAACCGACAACCTTATCGCTCTTCCGCTCGCCATTGAGGTCCAAGTGACCAGTGAGCTTATCGTACGATTTTAGCTCGCCCTCATAAACCACATCAGCGTTGAGGTAGCGGTACTCCCCAGTCCGCATAGCCAACTGGATCAATCCTTTATAGCCGATCTGCATCTGTGGTTCAGCTTTGCCTTTGTTGCGATAAGGCACGATATAGGCAAAGCCCAAGTTCTTGTTAATGGGGAGTCTAAGAGTGGCAGCCTTGAGAGCCTCCATGATTACTGCCCCCGGTTCGCACTCCTGAAGGTTCTTGTCGCTGGCATAGATGTCAATCAAACTGGCGACAAACAGTGGTGCGCTGTCTTGCAGAGCGTTCCGAAACTGCTCCTGAACCGACTCCGCATTGAGAGCTGTTTTTAGCCGTTGTACGGGCGTCAGTTGGTTCTTGGTGGACATTAAATCGCCTCCTCAAATAGTGATTGTTTTACTGATTCTTTATCCGGACCCTCTACCCGCAGGGTCTTGTCCTTCTCGCTGACAATCAGGCTGATTACCTGGCAATCCATCTCCGGTAGCTCAACAATTGACTCCCTATTATCAATCCAGACTGGTGGCCGGAACTGATAGTGCTCCTGCAGGGTCCGGATGATGTCAAGCCCCACTTGGACCTTGCCAGCGCTGTTGAGGCTGCCCCAAGGCACTCCCTTGTAGGTAGTCTCACAGATGGGGTTGATGCCGCCATTGATCTGGGTCTCGAAGAGTTTGAACTCGGCCAGGCGAAACTTGCTGTTGATCTTGTCTGTGAGAAGCTCGGCCTTAGTCTTGATGTACTCCTCGATCAGATATAGCTCACGCTCAAGTTTCTCGAATTCTTTGGCCAACTCCGATTCCTGATCTTGCAGCTCGGCTATGCGCCGATCAATGCTGTGATAAAGCTCCCACTTGGACTTGGCGTTTTTCAATTCAATCAGTTGGTCATCGACTGCCTTTATTTTTCTCTCTAGTTCCTCAATCTGTGGCTTAATCGCCGATTGATCCCCGTCCAGAGCTTTGAGCAGTTGCTCTTTTTCATCCACCAGCGTCTTGTAGTCCTCCTGCTCTATATAAGCATCTGCTCCAACCTTGGCCTGATCCAACTGCTTGCCGAGATCTGCACCCTGTGCCAGTAGCTCAGACAGCTGTTCTTTCAGTTGCGCAAACTCCGATTCAAGGCTTGCGATGTTCGCCTGAATATTATCCAGCCTGTCTTTCGCCGCCTTGCCCTCTGCGTTTACTTGAGCAAGGTCTTCAGCCTTCCGCAGGTTAAACTCCGAAGCCGCCTTGTCAACGGCTTCCTGTACCCGCTCGGGAGGGAGTGCTTGTCCACACGTCGGACAAACGTCCTCAACTTGTGCATCAAACCGCCGGCTGTTAATCTCGTGCCACTTGGCCCGGAGATCGGTTATGAGTTTCTCGGCACGTTCGGCATTCTGTTTTTGTTCGTTGATCTCTTGTTCTTTGCGGCTGATGGCGTTGCTTGTTTCGGCAACCTTGGCCTGGAGCAAGGTAGTCTGCCGCTCCAGATCACTCACCTGCTGATTGTGCTTGCGTTTGTAGTCAGTCTCAATGCCAAGCAGTTTGGCATCAATCTCAGCAATCTGCTGTCGGATCTTGCTCTGGTTACCTGAGCTCATCAAGTCTGCAAGCTCCCGCTTTAGCTCAGCCTGCTCCGCCATCAGTTCTTTTGACTGCTGCTCCAACTGGTCCGGATCAATCCCTTCAACGTCCGGATGGTGACGGCTTACCTCGTCAATTCTGATGGGGATACGTTCAAGTTCCTTGTTGACTTCGGCTCTCCTGGCCATGATAATGGCCTTGTGGTCCTCGGGTGTGCGCTTTCCGAGTATCCCGGGGAGTTCCTTGAGTTCTGGATTTGCTTGGATGACATCTTCCATCGTCACGTCACCAGCGATCTCAATAAGTAGCGCCCTGCGATCCTGCCACTTCATAAACTCATTGAAGTACAATGGCGATGTTAGGAGCTTGAACCGATCCTCCGGGGCAATCTGATTCACCCGGTCGGTATACTCCGATTTTTTTACAGGTACCCCGTCGATGAAGTGGTCCGTTTCATGGCCGCTGAATTCTTCCGTAGCAGAGCCACGTTTCTTGACCCACTTTTCTCGGTAGACCTTCTTAAGCTCGATGGTCTCGCCGTCAATCTCAAATGTGCCTTCTACCTCGTGGTCTAAATGGTGGATCGGATTACCATTCTTATCCAACGTCTTAATTGCGAAGTCTGATCGATTTTGACTGTCCTTATCAAACAGCAACCATAGAAACGCATCATAAACTGTGGTCTTGCCAGTGGCATTGTCTCCATAGATACGGAGGTCCTGACCGTTAGCCACCAGTTCCAGGGATTTGATCCCCTTAAAATTGCGAAGTTTGAGTTTAAGTAACTTCACGATTGTCCTCCTCTTGAGGTCTAGTGCACCGTGTGATACACTAGACCTAGGTAGATTTGTGTTTGGCTCTTATCCTGTTGCCCGCAGGTAAGGGCCTCTTTTTTTTGTCCATTTCCTCTGTCATTGTGCTAGCAACATCCTTCCAAAACTGTGCGATTAGCAGGCCTAATGGTATCAAAAACCACTCTCCTCCAAAGGCCCAATATCCTCTCATTG
>JAKPFY010000081.1 GCA_029551185.1 Bacillota bacterium | reverse complement strand
GTAGGCGAAAAAGGTGGCATACCAGGAGATCAAACCGAACAAGGATCCGAGGATGGGACTCAGGACTTTGCCGAGGCCGTTGGCAGCTTCGAGGTACCCAAGGCACTTGACCCGTTCGCTGGACTGGAAAATGTCGCCCGTTAAAGCCATGGCCAGTTGATAGGTGCCGCCAGCTCCGATGCCTTGTACGATTCTTCCGGCTACAACGACGGGGAAGGGATTGTCCAAGAGCAGGGCGGCAAAGCCGGCGATCAGCCCACCTAGTCCATAAAGGGCCAAGAAGGGAGCCATGATCGTCTTCCTGCCCACATGGTCTGAGGCGGCTCCGGTAAAGGGAATGAGGAGGCCCGCCGGCAGGGAAAAGGCGGTGATTATAAGACCAACTTGGAACTGGGTTAGGTGCATGGCCTTCTTCAGTTGGGGGAAAATCGGTATCAGCATAGAATTGCCTAGGACCATCACAAAGGGAACAGCGGCCAGGACGGCGAACTGGCCTTTCATTTTGCCTTCCATGTTGCTGCCACCTTTCCGAGGGTATACTACACACTGCCTTATAGTCTTTGCACCACGGGAGTCAGATCATGCATATGCTAAGAAGGGCTTGATGGGGATTGAAAGGGAGGCGATGCCATGGATGCCTACGCTGTCCGCAAGATGTTCCCGGGGAACAATACTCCCCAGGGATTTTTTTCCTATTTCCAGCACATCATTCGGCGGGAGGAGGCTGAGGAGGTTGTCATCCTGAAAGGGGGGCCGGGGGTCGGCAAGTCCGTCTTCATGAAGGGGATTGCCGGGGAGATGCGCCGCCGGGGCTTTCCTGTGGAGTATCATCACTGCGCCTCGGATCCCGCTTCTCTTGATGCCGTTGCCTTCCCTACTATCGGCGTGGCTCTGCTCGATGGGACTGCTCCCCACGTTGTCGATCCCTTGTATCCGGGATGTGTCGATTGGATCGTCAACCTGGGCGATTTCTGGGATGAAAAAGCCCTGAAAGCCAACCGCGCCGAGATCATTCGCCTTACCCAATCCATCGGTGGATACTACGGCCATGCCTATCGGACGCTGCAGGCCGCCAAGAACATCTACGATGATCGGGCTGCGGTGAACCGGGCTGCCCTGCAGACAGGGCTAGTCAATCAGAAAAAGAGTTTCCTGCAAGATATCCTCTCCCCTTATCCGGCGGCCAAGTCGCCCGGACGACGGCGATCTCTATTCGCCACCGCCGTCACCTCTTCTGGACTAGTAAGCTTTCTAGACGTGTTAATGGATCCGGTGAAGGAAGTCTATGTGTTGACGGGCGAGCCGGGAACAGGCAAGTCCGAACTGCTGCTGACCTTGGGCGAGGAAGCTCTCCAGCGGGGTCTTGATGTTGAGTTCTACCACTGTCCCTTGGATCCCGTTAGCAGGGTGGAGCACCTAATCATTCCGGAGCTGGACCTTGCAGTAGCAACCTCGACAGCTTATCACCCTTACATTCGGGAGGGTCTAGCCGGTCTTATCGATATGGACAACTGCCTCGGTCCGCGGGATACAGAGCTTGTCGATGAAAACCAAGAGCTGTTCAATCAACTCTTGGAGCGCTCCATCAGTTTTCTCAGGCAAGCAAAAGAGATCCACGACCAGTTGGAGTCCTATTATGTACCCCACATGGATTTCGCTGGCGTTGCGGATTTGCAGGCGAAGGTGCTAGACCGGATTCTTGTCCATGCGGAGAAAGCTTCTGTCACTCTGAGCTAGAGGAGGGTGTGTTTCCACATCCTCCTCAACTTCAGACAGTCTTTTTGCCGTAGAATACTCTCCCCTGATCCAGATTCGCCCTATACATACAGCCCTTGGCAAACACTGGGTCGGGATGAATGCAACTTTTTCATCGGATCATTCTTTGTATCTAGAACAGCACCCGAGTGGCTCAACAGAAAGCATCGATAAGCTTCTTCGTAGAGAGTGTCAGGAAGGATGGCTGCATTCCCTTGATTTCCTCTTGCGAATTGAATAGCGCCCTGATCCAGGCATCGGACTTGACAACTTCGGTCCTGAGAGCAGTGGAAAACTCATTCAAAACTTCTGTGTATTTTTCGCTGACAGCAATGTACTGTTTTTGCTTGCTGCATACTATCCTCATGACGACCATGCCGAAAACCTCAATAGAAACAGTCGGATGATCCTGAATAAAGACGTATTCATACGACGTTTCCTAGCGAGATGTAATGAGGTCGACTATCTCCGTGGCGATGGCCTTTTCAACTGCCCTGTCCATTGACGATACTCCCAGTCTTGGAAGGAACTGTACGATGGCTATCTCATAAAGGCCCGAGGGGTGGTCACTAGTTAAATCCGACGCTCATGGGGAACATTTCTACTCCTTCCATGGCTAACGTTAAGGCCCGTTTCGCACAAGCCAGTTCTTCTTTGGCCTGTTTGTCTGGCCTTCTTAAGGTCTTCAACTTCTTCTCGCAAGCCTCAACGTTTTTTAGAGCAGCCTCAACTTGGGTACCGGGCAACCAAGAGGAAGCTATTGTGGAGACTTGATGTTTGTTTTCGCTAATTATCCCGTCGGTCTTGCCTCTCAGGATGGAAAGACGATGCTTACAAGCAAGCCTGTTTCTCGCCGCTATGCAAGTACACCTGGCAATTAGTTTCTTGCCATCGAACTTAAAGGTAACCTCGTAAGGTTTCCTTCCCGAACCCTGGACGATAAAGACGATTGTCTTTACTGCCGCATTTCTTCGCGACTTACCTTGTCTTAGCAGCTCAAAGCACTCTTTCATTACTTCGAGAGTTGCCAAGCAATCATCCAAGGCCCTGTGGGACTGCGTGTCAATGTCCAGGCACTCTTTTATGGTTGTTAGCTTCCGATCCAGCAAGTATGCTGGGTCCGTCACGCATTTTACTAAGGTAAGTACGTCTAGCACCTTCAATCTGTCTATCGCCAACATGTGACTGGTAAATGCGTCACTTAGAAACCGCAAGTCAAAGGATAAGTTGTAGCCGCAGACAAGTTCACCATTTATCCTGTTGAAAATCTCGCGGATAACCTCATGGATTTGCGGCTGTTCGCGCACCATGTCGTCTGTAATGCCGTTCATGATTGTACTTGCAGCTGGTATGGGAATTCCTGGGTTTATTAACTGCTGGTATGTACTGACAACCGCGCCATTCCGGCATTTTACAATGGCTACCTCAATGATTCTATCCTTGTCGGGATTAAGCCCCGTTGTCTCGAGGTCAAGGATGACAAAATCTCTGGGCATTCTCGTTAAGTCCCGAAGATGTGATACTGTCTTGATGCCTTTCCACTCGCAGGCATTGCTGTCATCGTGAACGTCATCAGAACGCACTATTTCAGACTCGATCCCGGCAGACCTGTTGGAGCTTTCCTCAAGGTGGTCAGGCTGCGAGGCTTCCTTGGTTATCGCTTCAGCTGTCTTCTGCTCCTCTTCTTTAGCCCGAGTCCTGTAA
>JAKPFY010000071.1 GCA_029551185.1 Bacillota bacterium | reverse complement strand
GAACGCCATACGGCTGCCCATTCCTCGTAATCTCTGCCGTCCATGTGATGTATGCGCTTGAAAACCCTCGTCCGGAGAAGACGATATCGTGCATAATGAAACATCGCCCGCTGGAGAAGTCTCTCAGCGTTCTCCCTGGCTGCTCGGCCCTTCTCGCTGTTCGGGTCCGCGTTCACCTGTGCGAGAAGTCTCTGTGCCCTGCTGCGGAGACGGTTCGCTGCTCGAAGATCTGATGCGTAAACTCTGCTATCAAGGTTGTCCGGGTCCCTCAAACCAGACATATACTTCCTCCATGGGAATATTAGCATTATTTGTATTTATTTCTTACGCATTTGTGACTACTCCCGCCAATGAATTGGCGGGCATCTCGGCTTTCGCCACAGACTGTAGCCCCAGTCTGAGAATGTTTATGGCTGCATTATGATCTCTATCCAGAGTCAGGCCGCAGAAAGGACATCTGTGGACTCGCTCGGATAGATCTTTTTGAACCATCTGACCGCAGCCAGAGCATATTTGGGATGTATTTGAAGGATTCACCAGTACAACACGTTTACCGGCCCATTCTGCCTTGTAAGACGTGGTAGCTATCAGTTTACCCCAAGCAGCATCCGCTATATGCTTTGCAAGACAGTGGTTCTTGACCATGCCTTCGATATTCAATTCTTCAAAGGCGATGAGATCATATGACTTAACGAGGTTCAGAGATAATTTTTGAACAAAATCATCTCTCTTATTGGCGATTCTTTCATGAATACGACGAACCACTTTCAAGGCTTTTGCTTGTTCGGGTGTTCCTTTTTCAGCCTTGGAAAGTTTCCTCTGAGCCTTTGCCAAAGCCTTTTCTTCATGGACAAAGAATCGAGGATTGTCTATGTGTTCGCCATTTGAAAGAGTAATAAAACTCTTCAGGCCGACGTCAACGCCTATTGATAACCCTGTCTTTGGAAGAGGTTCATCTGGTTCAGCTTCAACCAAGAAAGATGCAAACCATTTTCCAGTTGGCGTTCTCCTGATGTTAAGCCTTCGAATCTCTCCTTCGATTTTCCTGTGGAGTTTGATCTTGATGTAACCTATCTTGGATAACCAGAGTTTGCCAGACTTCAAGGAAAAACCTGATTGAGTATAGGTAAAACTATCGTATCTACCATATCCCTTGAACCTGGGATAACCAGGTTTTTCTCCGTTCTTGACTCTTCTGAAGAATGCTTGAAATGAAAGGTCAACTCTCTTGACTACATCCTGTAGAACCTGGGAATGAACTTCTTTCAGTTCGGGCTTAGTTTCCTTCCATTGCGGTAAGAGCTTCTTGGTATCGTAGTAGGAGACTGATTTGCCTTCCTGCTCATAAGCGTTCTTCCTGAAAGCAAGTATTTCGTTATAGGTCCATCGACAAAGCTCCAAGGTCTTAGCCAGCTTAGTTCTCTGAGATTTTGTAGGATAGATCCTATATCGAAACACTTTTAACAAATCACTTCACCTTTTGCATTTCTGATCAGGCATAATCTTTTTAGTCATCCTGTGCTATACGCGTGGTCACCATGCGTATATATTTATCGGCAGGCACGGGCTGTATCCCGCCTTTGAAAAGGCGGGGATTAGCCTGCTATCGTCCTGACGACAACAACACCCTCCACTGGCGCAAAGGTTTAAATAGTAGGAATGTGTATATGTCTTTTGGAGGTAAGCAAAATGGCAAGCCTTTATAACGCAGGTGGGTACAGGACGTACACCGCTGAGGAGATTCGAGAAGCCTTTCAATCAAGGGGGAAGCAGATCCCGAACGCCTCGCCAGATGGGAAGCTCCCACCGGTCGTTCAGGTGAGCGCGAACCTGGCTTTCGTGAACCTGCCCGAAAAGCCGGAGCAGTATGTCCGGCTCTCAAGAGAGCCAGAGGATTACTGGAGATGCGATTGCCCCTGGGGACAGGCAGACGACAGGC
>JAKPFY010000070.1 GCA_029551185.1 Bacillota bacterium | reverse complement strand
GGATGGCTTGCCGCAGCTCCTATGGCGTTTGCACTCTCATGGTAGGGAAGGATCTGGTGCTTCAGCCCGAGCCTTTCAGCAGCAGCAGGGATAAAGACTTTTGCAGGAGCACCGAGCCCTATCACTGCCTCCGGGCGTATGTCAGGCGGTGCTAGCATCTCTGAGACAGTATAGACAGGTTGTGATTCCAGGTATTCATAGATTTCCTCGATTGCGGAGGCAAGCTGAAAGGTGAAGGTTTCCACTATCTTCGTGGCCAGCTCTTTCGGGCTTAGGCCGTAAGGCGCAGCAAAATCGGCTAAAGCCTTCGTGGCTAGCTCAGGGTTGCCTACTTCGGCTAAACCGAGGACCACTGCTGCATCCGTAGGGGTTACATAATTGCCGCCAAAAGCAGCCGGTGTTCCTGCACGTTTTGGCCCGATCTCAAGTTCTATATCTTGAGAGTGAGTTCTCGGCTCGCCCGTACCTGTGCTTGTCTTTTGTAGATCTGCATAAACACTCGTTTCTTGCTGTGCAACGGACCTGATCTTAGAGCGGACTGTATCTCCTGCTCTACCTGCTCCCGAATGCCGGACGACCCTTATCTCTGAATCGCCCCCGAGACCGATGGATCTTGAAAAGAGGGCAGGGACAAGGGTCTTGAATCCTGAGATCTCAGCTCCTTGCCTTTGAAAGACAGTCTCTCCTTTAACTTGCACCGAGATGTCTGTGGTCGTGCCTCCTATGTCAACGATTACCGTGTTTGAATCCGGATAAGCAGATAATGCTTCTGCGCCCATAATGCTCGCCGCAGGGCCTGAAAGGATAGTCTCGACAGGGCGGATCAGGGAGTCTTCCAGCTGCATGGTGCCGCCGTCCGCCTTCAGCAGGAATACCTGGGTGACGTTTTTGCCACGCACCAAGAACTTACGAATCATGTCTACGAAGAGAGCCTGACGCCGGGCTATACTCGCATTAAGATATGCAGTCGCTATCCTGCGCGGGAAGTTGGGACGACCTGAAAGCCTGTGGCCCAGTGTGATGCTGCCTTTGTGGAAAAGAGATTTTTCTCCATGGGCGTCATCGATGTCTCGTTCAGAAATCCTCTCCAGAATGAGTTTCTCGATTTCCAACTCGTGAGCGGGGTTTCTGTGTGAGAATTTACCCACTGCTGCCACGGCTGTGGCGCCGCTGTTTAAGGCTTGGTTTATTGCGTCCATTACCTCTTCGCGGTTGATAGGTGCAACTTCACGGCCTCTATGGTCTACTGAGCCTGACAGCACGTATATGGGAAACCCCAAATCCAGCTCGGCAATGTTCATCCCCGGCCCGGGCACCGCCAGGACAGCTGTGGGATCTCCTTTTCCTTCAATGATGGCGTTTGTGGACAAGGTTGTGCTTAGGTGTAGTTCCATCGGACCGCTAAGATTAGTGCTTCCGTATGCATCAAGAAGCTTCTCAAATGCCAGGGTTGTGGAATCGAGCAGCCGGTCATGGTGGGTACGCACCTTAGCAGTGGCAAGGACCCGTCCTTCCTGTATGAGAGCTGCATCGGTGTTTGTTCCGCCGACATCAATTCCTACAATAGTCATGTCTATATAGTCACCTTCACTCGTTTGTGGTTGCGCAAAGTCCGTTTCTATCTTCCTTTATATGGTACAGTACATACCGGGAACACTCAAGGCAGAGAGCAGGAGTCTTAGATGTGATGCAGAAGGTACTATCTAATCCGTTGACTTGAGGCGGGTGGTCTTGTGACAGTGTCCCGCCCGGCCGCGTCCACCTGTGGAAAGGACGCTCAGCGAAGGTACTTGTCTGCGGCAGATGCC
>JAKPFY010000067.1 GCA_029551185.1 Bacillota bacterium | reverse complement strand
GTAATCTGGTATTGAGCCATTTCTGATGTCTCCTCTCTAGGATGTTATGGTTGCAACTTCATTCTAACCGAGGGACACAAGAAATGGCTTCTTTTATTTCATGGGGAAACCAATTTTACACAATTATACGGACTCAACTGTGACAAGACAGTGACATTTATGTAATAATATAGGTACAGATCAAATAACTGCTATATAAGGGCTGTAATAGGCCGTTTCTTACATTCACCGTAAAACATACAACACGCTGAACACCTTGGAATTTACAATTATCTACAGAAAACACGCAAGCATTTTGGAGTTCAAGTGAATAAAAGAGGGATATGCAATGACCGGCGAATATGTGGCTTACACTGTAGCCAAAGCATGGGACGAACTGGCTGACACAGGCACCATAAGAGCAGAAGCGCTCAGACCGGCAGTAGCTGCTTCTTGGATGAGATCGCAAAAAGCAGGTGTCAATCCCAAGGGTGTGATGGGCAAGATGGTTCTTAGCCCGGAACAACTTGAAGCAGTCATCAAAAAGCGAACTGACTTGATCGAAGTCGCTCGTCCTTTCATGTCAAGCCTCTATAAATTCGTGGCAGGCTCTGGTTTCATGGTGATGATTTCCGATGAACACGGGCGTATCATGGAAGTTACAGGAGACGAAAACGCCCTTCGCAGAGGAGCCCTTGTCAACGTTGTGCCAGGCTCAAGTTGGGCCGAGAACGACGTCGGCACAAACGGAATCGGAACCGCGCTTGTTACCGGAAGGCCCGTCCAGATTTCGGGAAGAGAACACTACTGCGAAACCTTTCACACGTGGACATGCTCTGCAGCCCCCATTCGCGATAGCAGCATGCAAATCATAGGCGCACTTCAAATGTCCGGGCCATCATCGAAGACTCACCTTCACACCCTGGGAATGGTAGTCGCAGCAGTTGAAGCTATTGGGGCACAGATGAGCATTAAGAGCAAGGTTCGGGAGCTGACTGTACTAAACGACCACCTTAACAAGATGTTCCAGATAACTTCCGATGGAATACTGCTGGTGAATACTGAAACCATTATCCACAGGACCAACTCTATAGCCAATCGCGTACTGGGTTTGTCTCTGACAGAGCCATGCCGGACTCCATTTGCCAAGATGGTAAGCAAGCCTCATTATCTGGAAGAAATGCTCGATTTCGGTAAATCCTTTGACGATATCGAAATGACGGTGGAAACCGCCAACGGACAGGTGCAATGTTTGGTGAGCGGAAAAGTCATTCGCGATGACAGCGACAGCATCAGAGGTGGCGTCATATCACTTAACCCCACAAAGAGACTTAACAAACTAATCGGCAGGTACAGCGGCTCCTACGCCACGTTCAGATTCGAGAACATTATCGGACAGGATATTAAACTGCGCCAGGCTATTGACCTGGGCAAAATTGCGGCTGAGAGTGACAGCAATGTGCTGATATGCGGCGAAAGCGGAACCGGCAAGGAAATGTTCGCCCAGTCTATCCACAACAGCAGTAAGCGCGCAAATGGCCCATTCGTGCCGATAAACTGCGGCGCCATACCACGTGAGCTGGTAGGCAGCGAACTGTTTGGGTACGAGGAAGGCGCATTCACAGGGGCTGCGCGCGGTGGCAGGCCAGGTAAATTTGAACTGGCGTCAGGAGGCACCCTCTTTTTGGATGAAATCGGCGACATGCCCCTTGAACAGCAAATCGCTTTTCATAGAGTCCTACAGGACAATATGGTAGCACGTATAGGCAGTGCCCGCATGACAGAAGTAGATGTCAGGGTCATCTGCGCCACGAATAAAAATCTTAAGCGTGAAGTTGCAGAAGGCAATTTCAGACAAGACCTTTACTACAGGCTAAACGTAATATGCATTTATCTTCCGCCGTTGAGAGAGCGTCCCAATGACATACCCCTTCTTTTCGATTTCTTCCTTTCAAACGCCAGTGCCCGACTGGGAGTCAATATATGCGAGATTGATCCCGATATCATAGACTACCTCACAGCATACCAATGGCCCGGAAATGTACGGGAACTCCAAAATGTCGTGGAACGCATGGTAAACATTGCAACAGAAGGACGCATCAGCATTGAGCATGTCCCGGATGAAATATTGTATTACAAAAAGACCCAGGAAATCTTAACTCCCCTTTCCCAAGGTCCTCACAACTCACAAGATGCGACTTTCCGCCGGCATAGAGAGAGGATACGTCGCTCTGTCGAGGCAAGACAGCGCGAAGAGTTGCTGTACCTTCTGGAAAAGCACGACGGCAACATCACGCAGGTAGCGAAGGATCTGGATGTCTCAAGGAATACAGTCTACAGAAGAATGAAGAAACTCGACTTGCGCCGGTAGCAACTTGGAAACATGGACACCGGGGGGATTTTTTCGCGTCAAACACCTAGCTGAAAGTAAAACAGGAGAGACACTACAGATCAGTTCAGAACCGGCAAGCCTGCAATCAGCAATTATGCACGGCCTAAAAGCCTCCTGCTGATTAGATCACCGAGGGTCTTGATTTCTTGGATAATCCCTTGTTCTGAAGAATTAGCATATGAAATAAAGAGATTCCTCTCCCCTCCCCCGTCAATGAAAAACGCAGGGCCTGGGATGAACGACGCCCCTAAGGCCTGGGCTTCTCTGTGTAGCTCCGTGGAATCGATACCCGGAGGAAGAGTGATCCAGACTGACATCCTCCCCTCGCTCACTCGGAATTCTGTATCCGGAGGGAGATGCTTCTCCAAAGTCTGATTTATAAGCTCTCTCTTTCTGATGTATGTTTTCCGTATTCGTGCAAGGTGGGTTGTAAAATAGCCTTGCCTGCAAAACTCGTAGCATGCAGCTTGAAGGATGGGGCTGGAAAACGGATCAATAGCACGCTTTGAAAGCGTAAGCGCCTGGATAATCGGCTTTGAAGCCACTATCCATCCGATCTTAAGGCCTGGAAAGAGGATATCGCTCAAGCTTCCCATATAGATGACGCATCCCATTCGATCCTCCGTTTTCAAAGGCGGGACAAGGCGACCTGAGTAGCTCAATTCATCAGTAAACCCATTCTCAACAATTATAATCCCGTGTTCCTTCGTCAGCGCAAGAAGTCTTTTCCTTGCTTGTGTGTCCATGGTAACACCTGTAGGGTTCTGACAGAAAGGAGTAACGCATATGAATCTCGGGCGCAATTCGCAAATCATCTCGTGGGCTTGCTCTACATCGACTCCATAGGGGGTCATGTCTATCCCCACGACGTTAGCGCCCCCGTGCAGCAAACATATGAGCGCACCGGGGTAACATGGGTTCTCTATAAGAACTGTATCCCCGGGATTAAGAAACGTCGAACACAGGAGAGTCAGACTTTGCTGGAATCCGCCTGTCAATAGGACTTCATCGGGAGAGGTTGTAACCCCTCTGTCAGTCATATAAGTCGCCAGCCATTGACGGAGAGGCCCATAGCCTTCTGTTTCCCCGTAAGCCAACAGTCTATGAGGATAGTTTGTCAAAACGTAGTTTAAGCAGGATCGGAACCTTTCTGCTGACAAGCGATCAAACGCCAGTGTAACACCGGATAAAATCATGGCGTCTTGATCATGGGCATATAATTTGAATCTTCCCCCCATATTGGAAAGCATCGAAGCCCAATCTGACAGATCTTCTTCCAACCTGCCATCTGAATCCCTCTCCAATATGCGAAAACCTTCAGACAAACGTGAGGCCTCAACCGACTTAGGAATGTTCCTCGCGCAAGAAACCTCACTGACGTATGTTCCTGCTGTGCCATAGGCTTCAACAATACCCTCCGCTCTAAGCAAATCATACGCTTCAAGGACAGAATTCCTACTAACCCCAAGAATTCTCGCAAGAGACCTTGAAGATGGCAATTTCGTCCCAGGAGGCAGCGATCCACTGCGGATAAGCTCCTCCAGGCCGTTTTTCACTTGCAGATAGATGGGTACAGGTCCGCGCTCCACTGAAAACAGGCTCATACCTTGACACCACCTGAACCCTTGATATACCTGGCGCACCCCACCTATGCCGGTAATCCTTTCATCTTGTAGCCTGGTTAAGGTGCTGATTCAACCAGTTGACTATTCCTTTTTATCGCAACTAACACAAAATTAGTCATAATTGTTGCAATACGTAATTATATATACTGCTTTCACAGGTTAATTCCTCCTCAGAGTTCCCGGCTTAGAACTGCCGGCGCGGTATAGAGGAGTACCCCATCTAACCTTCCGAGGACTGCCCCGGATCCAACGGCAAGTTAAATTCGCTTCTTGTTGGCTCTTGTGAGACCTTCGAGACTCTACCCATAATACTCTTGGGAAACTGTATGACATTCACACTTCCTGTAGTATTTATCGTTTATGTTTAAAGAGTTTATAAAGGAGTGAAAGGGGTTATCTCAGCAAATGAGTCTGGCGCTATATAACGGACCTAACAGTGTCGCGGATAAACCTGATATTGCTTATTCAGAATATGCCGAGGACCTGCTCCTTGAAGTGAAGGATCTCCATACCCAGTTCATTTTTGACGAAGGAATTGTGCGTGCGGTTGACGGAGTGTCCTTCAATGTCAGAAGAACACAAGTGCTGGGATTAGTAGGTGAAAGCGGCTGTGGCAAAAGCGTGACCGCCCTTTCCATCATGCAACTGGTGCCCGGGCCAAGAGGCAGAATTACGTCAGGTGAAATCCTCTATTACCGGGACGGCGACAGAGACTCTATTGACATAGCAAAGGAAAACCCGCAAGGACCTATAATGCGAAGCATACGTGGAAATGAGATAGCCATGATATTCCAGGAACCTATGACATCACTCAATCCTGTGTACACTGTCGGTTTTCAAATCGCGGAAGCCATTATGACTCATCAAAAAGTCTCAAGGTCCCAGGCGTGGGAAATCGCAACCGACCTTCTGGACAGAGTGGGAATCCCCAGTCCTTCTCAGAGAGTACGGGAATATCCCCACCAGATGAGCGGCGGCATGCGCCAGAGGGCTATGATTGCCATGGCTTTATCATGCAACCCCGCGCTCCTTATCGCGGATGAACCCACAACCGCCTTAGATGTCACGATACAAGCGCAGATCCTGGACCTTATGAGAAAGCTTCAGGAACAATACCAAATGGCAATAATCATGATCACACACAACCTCGGAGTCGTAAGCAAGATGTGTGACGATATCGCAGTAATGTATATGGGAAAAATCATTGAATACACAGACACTCGCAGGTTGTTTCATGAACCCGCTCACCCCTACACCGTAGGCCTTCTTAACTCCATCCCAAAGATGGGAGGACCGAGAAAGAGACTTGTGCCTATTGAAGGCGTGGTGCCTGACTTGTTAAACATGCCGGAGGGATGCGCTTTTGGGCCGAGATGCCCTCGATTCACCAAAGAATGCCTGGAAGATCCGCCTGTTATTAAAGTGGCAGACGGACACTTAGTGAGGTGCCGGTTATATGCATGAAATAAGCAGTGACGAACAAGCCCTTGACATCATCCCTTGTCATGACGTTCTTCCCGACAATGACATCCTCTTGGACGTGCAGGGCCTAAAAAAGTATTTCCCCATCCTCGGCGGAGTTTTCAGAAAGCCTGTAGGTTGGATTAAAGCCGTAGACAACGTAAGTTTTTTCATCCGCAAAGGCGAGACGTTAGGCCTGGTGGGTGAGAGCGGATGCGGAAAGACCACTACCGGCAAGTGCGTGCTACACCTTGAAGACCCAACTGAGGGCAAGATAATGTTTAACCTAAACGGCACCTGGACACCTGTAACTAAACGCTCAATCTCCGGGCTCCGCAGGGAGATGCAAGTAATATTCCAGGACCCTTACTCGTCACTGAGTCCTAGGATGAAAGTCGCAGATATCATCGGCGAACCCCTTGAAGCGCAAGGGCTGCGAAACAGACGTGAACGGTATGAACGAGTAGAGGCACTCCTTGCTGCCGTAGGATTAGGGCATCATCATATGGGAAGATATCCCCATGAGTTCAGCGGTGGGCAAAGGCAAAGAATCGGCATCGCGCGGGCCTTGGCATTAAATCCATCCCTTGTAATTTGCGATGAGCCTGTCTCAGCTTTAGACGTGTCGATTCAGGCTCAAGTATTGAACCTGCTCGAAGACCTACAGGAGAAATTCGGACTTACATATCTGTTTATCGCCCATGACCTTTCAGTGGTTCAGCACGTAAGTGACAGAGTCGATGTGATGTATCTTGGTAGAATCGTCGAGATGGCCGATGTGAAGGCACTCTTTGAGGAGCCGAAACACCCGTATACAGAGGCTCTTTTCTCAGCCATACCGGTGCCGGATCCTGATTTTCAATATGAGCAAATAGTCTTGGAAGGAGACGTCCCGAGCCCCGCAAATCCGCCGGAAGGATGTCATTTCAATCCAAGATGCAGGTATAAACAGGATATATGCGAATACGAAGAACCGCCCCTTGAATCACCGGACGGTAGCGGTCATTTTGTTGCGTGCCACTTTAAAGATGAACTCAAACTCGCCGGAATTCCAATGGAAAACGGGAGGTGATAGGTTTAGGATTCAGTATATCCGGTTAAGTGGGGTATTGGAATTCGACTCCAGTAATAGATAAAGGAGGCCAAAAACGTGAAAGCCAAGGCTTTAACAGCGGTTTTTGTAGCGTTAATGTTGGTGACCCTTGGTTATACGGGCTTCGCTCAAACAACTGACCCTAACACCTTTGTGTACGTAAGCTTTGGGGATCCTGATACCCTTGATCCTACATACGCTTACGACACAGCAAGCGGGGAGCTTATCCACCAGTTGTACGATAACCTTGTCGCTTACGGAAAAGGGGGAGTCGACACACTGGTGCCTATGCTCTCCACAGAAGTGCCTTCAGTCGCCAACGGTCTTCTGTCAAAAGACGGCAAGACTGTAAAGTTTCCTATTCGCAAAGGCGTCAAGTTCCATAATGGCGCAGTGTTGACTCCTGAAGATGTGGAGTACTCCTTTGAGCGCGCCATGTTGGCTGACCCTTCAGGGGGACCGTGCTGGATGTTCTTCGAGCCTCTCTTCGGGGTTCAGACACTGAAGGACTTAGCGTGCAAGATCGGAGGCCTTCAATCCATCGACGACATGCAAAAACTTGACAAGAACCTCATTGTCAAGATATACGAAGCTATCGATAAATCAGTGGAAGTTGAAGGAGACTATGTAGTCTTCCATCTTGCAACTCCGTATCCTCCGTTTATGCAAATCCTTGCTAAAGGAGCAAGCTGGGGTTCAATCGTCAACAAGAAGTGGATGATAGAAAACGGCGCTTGGGACGGCAAACCTGACACATGGCTCAAATGGTACGATCCCCCAAAAGAAAGCATGACCCTATACGAAAAAGCCATGGGCACCGGCCCATTTAAGCTGGTTACATGGGATCACAGCGCAGCCCAGGTTGTTTTCGAACGTTTCGACGATTACTGGCAGGGGCCTGCGAAGTTGAAGACAGCGTTCATCAAGTACATCTCAGAATTCAACACGCGCAAACTTATGCTCCAGACAGGGGAAGCAGATGCTATTCAAGTTCCTGCTATGTACTTAGATCAAGTAAGAGCGCTTCCTGGAGTTGTAGTCTTAGATCACCTACCATCCATCACTAACACTGCTCTTCTTTTCAACTACACTATTCCGATTAAAGGTAATGAAGATATCGTAGGCAGCGGCCAGTTGGACGGAAAAGGGATACCTCCTAACTTCTTCAACGACATCCATGTCAGAAAAGCGTTCTGCTATTCTTTCGATTACGACGCCTATATAGAGAAAGTAGCGCTGGGACAGGGGTCTAAGCCTCACGGCCCAATTCCTGCGATTCTACCTTTCTGTGATACATCTTTAGAGTGGTACTCCCTTGATCTCAAGAAGGCGGAAGAAGAGTTTAAGACCGCCTTTGGAGGGGAGTTGTGGAACAAGGGATTCAAACTGACAATCCTCTATAATACCGGAAATGACAATAGAAAAACTGCGGCTGAAATCCTCGAAGCAGGCATCGAAGCGGTAAATCCGAAATTCAAGATTGATGTGCAAGGTGTTCAGTGGTCAACGTACCTTGACAAACTAAGAGCCTCCGCTCTGCCTGTGTTCTTCCTCGGTTGGCACATGGACTTTCCTGACGCCCATAACTTCATATTCCCGTACATGCATTCTGTGGGCGCTTTCTCAGGGTACTGCGGAGAAGACATGGCTGAGCTTTGCAGACGGGAATTCGACGACCTAATCGCCAAAGGTATCGCAACCACTGATGATGCAATCCGTGCTGAGGTATACAAGACACTCCAAAAGAAGGCATATGACTTGGCCCTTTCGATGTACTATGTAGACGCACAAGACATCAGGGTTCACAGAGACTGGGTCAAAGGATATGTTTATAGTCCGGCATACAGCGCATACTACGACTTCTACGAAGTCTGGAAGGAAGCTAAATAGAATCTAAGTAGCGCGTAATCCCTGCGGAGGGGGCGACTTCGCAGTCAGGTTGCCCCCTTGGGCGCTACACATAAGGGGAATGGTTTTATGTTAAGTTACATAGGTAGACGACTCTTATTCCTTCCGTTGGTCCTATTCGGAGTGACGCTCTTCATATTTATCGCAATGTCGTTTCTGTCCCCTTATCAACTTGTGAGTTCATATATTAAATCCCCGGATGAGCTAAAAAATCAAAGCCTGGATGACCTTGTAAAGAAATATCGATTAGATGATCCTGCCCACATAAAGTATTTTCGATGGCTGGGCAATATCCTCCACGGCAATCTCGGTTACTCACGGTCAGCCAACATGCACGTAATGGATGCAATAAAAGCCAGGTTCCCTGCGACATTGGAACTTACAATCTTCGCTATAATTCCGGTGGTGCTCGGGGGAATATGGTTGGGATCAATCTCAGCGATACACCATAACAGTCCGGTGGACCACGCAACCAGGGTTTTTGCGATAATAGGCTGGTCACTTCCGTCGTTTGTCTTTGGAATAGTGCTCCTTATGTACTTCTATGGAGTCTTAGGCTGGTTTCCCCCGGGCAGGCTTTCTACGTGGGCGGATATGATAGTGTTGTCTGAAGGTTTCATCAGATACACCGGGATGAATACAGTGGATGCCATTATGAACAGGGAATGGGCTGTGTTCTGGGATGCAATCCGGCATCTGATTGCACCTACAATTAGCTTATCCTATCTGTGGTGGGCGTTTATTCTCAGAATCACAAGGTCGAGCATGCTCGATGTGCTCAATAAAGACTATGTAAGAACTGCCAGGGCAAAGGGGCTCCCTGAAAACATCGTCATAAAACGGCATGTGCGGAGAAATGCCATGATTCCGGTGGCTACAGTAGCAGGGTTTATGGTCCTCGGAATGCTAGGAGGGCTGACGATAACAGA
Source organism: Bacillota bacterium (assembly GCA_029551185.1). Lineage (GTDB taxonomy): Bacteria > Bacillota > SHA-98 > UBA4971 > UBA4971 > UBA4971. The sequence continues at coordinate 5,170 of JAKPFY010000067.1, read as the reverse complement.
GACTGTATTTGACTACAAAGGACTCGGCCTCCTGACAGCTACTGCAGCTCAACAGCTGGACTATACGTGCGTTCTGGGCACAACCATGTTCTACGGTGTTATCCTGGTCGTGTCCAATCTGGTAGTGGATATTCTTTATGCCCTTATTGACCCTCGTGTCAGACTAGACTAAGAAAGCGGTGACCTGTGCAGCATGATGAAGAAACTCATTAGAAATCCTTTGTCTCTCTTCGGATTTGCCTTACTCATTTTCTTTATTATTATAGCTCTTCTTGCCCCGGTGATTGCGCCTACTCCGGAGAGACACAAGCATGAACCGTATCGAATCCCCAGGTACGGTTGGCAGACAACACCTACGCCTCCTTCCAAGGAGCATCCGTTTGGCCTTACACAAGGTCAATACGACATATTCTATGGCGTTGTATGGGGCACAAGAACTGCCTTTTTCGTCGGTCTTGTTGTAGTAGGATCAAGCTGTGTCATTGGCGTCGTGGTCGGAGCTGCCTCAGCATATATCGGCGGACGGACGGATGAAATCATCATGAGGATAGTAGACGTCTTCCTGAGCTTCCCTTTCCTTATCGCTGCAGTAGTTATTACGTGTGTTCTGGGTAAAGGCCTGGATAAGATCATGATAGCAATGGTGTGCTTCTGGTGGATGAACTACGCGAGACTGCTCAGAGGCAACATTCTTCAAGTTAAAGAGGAAGAATTTGTGTTAGCTGCAAGGGCTGCCGGAGTCAGCCATATCAAGATTATCATAAGACATATTCTACCCAACACTATCTTCCCTGTGCTTATCAGCGCTTCTATGGACTTAGGATCTGTTGTGGTGACAGCTGCAGGTTTAAGTTTTCTGGGGCTCGGCGCGCCTGAAGGATATGCTGACTGGGGTCAGATGATAAGCTTTTCACGAAATTGGCTGCTGGGCGCCCCGGGTGAACCACTCAAGTATTGGTATACTGTGATCTACCCCGGCGCTGCCATAGTCTTGTTTGTCCTTGCGTGGAACTTAATCGGAGATGCACTGCGAGATATCCTGGATCCCAAGATCCAAGCCTGACAACGACGTTTCCGTCCGGTCTTGCATAACAGATTATTATGGCAAACCTCTGCATTGTCCAAGCAGAATGCAGCAGGCCGGGCTAATATCATCTCAAAGAAGAATACAATGCAAGTCAAAAGGGGCATGTATAGTCCTAAGAAGGCAATAAAATGGAGCGGAAGACGGGATTCGAACCCGCGACCCTCGCCTTGGCAAGGCGATGCTCTACCGCTGAGCCACTTCCGCTCGGATTGAGACCTCGCTTATGGACTTAAACTTGCTGAACACAGTTTAGCATATTAAGGTATGAATTGCAACAACCCCAAAAATTCTTAAGCAGGCCTAGGCTTACAACTCAACCTCAACCATCATCCCGTTAGGGGGGTAACCGGAATATCAAGAAGTCAACACATGCTCTGTAAAATGTGGTATATTCTAATTGTATGATTTCAGCTGCATGATTTGCAGAGGAGGAACAAGAGCTCATGCCGAAAATTGCGGTCGTAACGGATTCTACCTCGGACCTGCCTGTAAATGTTTATGAGGAAAATGACATCAAAGTAGTTCCACTTCACGTGCACTTCGGAGATAAAACGTATAGAGAAGGGGTTGACCTTTCCACAGAAGAATTCTATAGCAAACTGGCCTCCGCCAAAGTTATACCGAGAACATCACAACCTGCGCCCCATGAGTTTGAAACAGTCTACAGAGAGCTTATGGATGATGTGGAAAGCATAATATCCATCCATCTTTCCAGTAAACTATCAGGAACGTATCAATCCGCTACCATAGCGGCAAATGCCATAGGAAGCGGAAATATTCACGTCATAGACAGTAATTTTGTTTCTGCCGGCACAGGCCTTCTAGCTCTTGAAGCAGTGCGTCTTTCCAAGCTCAATGCTGCAGTGCAGGACATCATAGACAGAATTGAAGTCTTAAAGACCAAACTTAGGCTGTTTTTTACTGTTGATACATTTGAATATCTTGTGAAGAACGGGCGAATCGGAAAAGCCACGGCTTTTCTCGGCACTCTGCTTTCTGTCCGCCCCATAATGGCGATTGCTGATGGTGAAGTCGAACCTATCGAAAAGCTCCGGGGTTCCAGAGATAAAACCCTGATACGCCTTGCAGAATTAGCAGCCGAAGCAATGCCGAAAGGGCATGCGGTACGCGGAGCGGTAGTGCATGCACTTGAGCCCGAAAGAGGCGAAACATTGAAGATGGTCCTCGAGGAATTGCTTCCTTTCGATGAACTGCTCACCTGTTCTCTCGGAGCTGTAATTGGCTCGCACGGCGGACCGGGAACAATAGGAGTCGTGCTTTATCCGGTTAGCTAGGCTTGATTTTAGATAGAATTAAGGGCGGCCCGGTGATACTCAACACAATCCAAGGCATTTGGCATAAGGCCGACAATTGGCCTACTCGCCGAGATATGCGCGCCGCACGCTTTCATCCATAAGGAGCTCGCGACCACTGCCATGCATGGTGATATGTCCTCCGCGCAGGACATATCCGTAGTCAGCAATATTAAGGGCAGCTTTTGCATTTTGCTCAACCAGGAGAATTGTGCACCCTTTTTCATGAATCTGGCTGAGCACCCGAAATACCTCTTGAACAACTATAGGCGCAAGCCCTAGGGACGGCTCATCAAGGCATAGCAGCTTCGGTCTTGACATGAGCGCCCGTCCGACAGCCAGCATCTGCTGTTCACCGCCGGAGAGAGTGCCTCCTTTTTGGCCAAGGCGCTCCTTGAGTCTGGGAAACAGCGTAGTCACCCATTCCATGTCCTTTCTTACCTCTTGCATATCATCCCTGTGGTATGCTCCCATCATCAGGTTTTCCTTTACAGTAAGATTACGGAATATTCTACGGCCTTCAGCCGCCATGGATATGCCCAACCTGACAATTTCGTGGGGAGGTACAGCTTGAATGCTCCGGCCGTCAAATTCTATGCTTCCACTTGTTGCCCTGGCAAGCCCTGTAATAGCTCTGAGCGTCGTAGTCTTGCCTGCTCCGTTAGCGCCAATCAGCGTCACAATGGAACCATCAGGGACATCAAGAGAAATCCCTTTCAGGGCATGGATCCCGCCATAGTGCACATTGAGGTCGCAAATCTTAAGCATACCCGTTCCCTTCCTCCCCCAAGTAAGCTGATATCACCTTGGGGTTGCCTTGGATTTCTAAAGGCGTGCCTTCAGCAATTGACATACCGTAATCAATAACTCGTATCCTTTCACAAATACCCATAACTAATTTCATGTCATGTTCGATAAGGAGGATCGTAAGTCCAAACTCATCGCGCACCCTGCATATGAATTCCATCAGCCTTGCGGTTTCTTCCGGATTCATCCCTGCGGCCGGTTCATCCAGGAGTAACACCTCAGGGTCTGTAGCAAGCGCTCTTGCAATCTCCACCCGCCGTTGCTGCCCGTATGGCAGGCTCCCGGCTTGGGTATGAGCCAACTCCGCAAGCCCGACCCGATCAAGCACTTTCATGGCCTTTTGCCGTGCCAGCCCCTCTTCCTTCACATAGCTTGGAAGGTTCAAGGCTGCAGCAAGCATAGACGATCTTAACCTGCAATGCTGTGCTACGAGAACATTGTCCAAAACTGTCAGATCTTCAAAGAGCCGCATGTTCTGAAACGTCCTGGCGATCCCGGCGCGTGTCACCCGATCAGGACGCCATCCGGTAATATCCTGTCCTCTGAAAAACACTTTTCCGGAGACAGGCTCATACTGCCCGGTGATTATGTTAAAGACTGTGGTTTTTCCTGCGCCATTCGGCCCAATTAAGCCTACCAACTCTCCTTTTCGGATGGTAAAGTCAAAATCGCTTACTGCCAGAAGGCCGCCAAAACTCACACTTACCCTATCAAGCGCTAGGATTGCTCCGTTTTCTGAGGACAAGTCCTCACCCCCTGACTACAGTTTCCAAACCGGGACAAAACATAGTCCCACGAAATCTCTTTCTGTCCAAACAGGCCTCGCCTGCAAAATATCATCAATAGCACCAGAAGAAGGGAAAAAACAAGCATACGCATGCCCGATATGCCAGGGATATGAATCGGTCCAATATCAATGGGAGATTCCACAAAACGTAGAGCTTCAGATACAATAGTAAAGCCAAATGCAGTAATAGTGGATCCTGTAATGCTCCCCAGTCCTCCGAGGACAATGATTATCAGCAAATTAAAAGTCATGGAAAAACTGAAAAAACTAGGCGATACAGTAGTGATTAGAGATGCCATAAGTCCTCCTGCGACCCCGGCAAAGAATCCACTGACCACAAACGCCAAGAGTTTGTGCTTGAAAATGGGTATGCCCATAGCCTCCGCAGCTACCTCATCGTCACGAATAGACTTCATCGCCCGTCCATAGCTGGAATTGGCAAGATTGCTTATGACAAGGACAGTGACTATTGCCCACGCCAGACACTGGTATACGTTGGCGTATTCAGGGATACCTTTGATGCCCAAAGCTCCGTTAGTCACCGGAATAAGGTTATTGGCCAGCACTATGATTATCTGGCTAAATCCGAAAGTGGCGATGGCCAGATAATCACCGCGAAGACGAAGCGACGGAACCCCCACTACCAGTGCGCCCAGAGCCCCTGCTACTCCCCCTAATGCCACTGCCAAGGGAAAGAAAGGTTTAGCAAACGAAAAAACCCGGAATGGCCAAATGAGGGGTTGAAGAAACCACACAAATTCCTTTTGCTCCAGGGGCAACATAAGAAGAGCCACCATATACCCGCCCAAGGCCATAAATCCATTGGGCCCTAATGAAAACTGGCCTGCTATGCCGTTTATCAAATTGTAACTGACTGCGGCTGTAATGTACACAAGACCTGTGCGGACTACCCTCATGACATACTCATCCAAGTAGGTGTCGGCTAACCAGGCGACAACGAACAAAAACCCTATGAAGATTATCGTCAACAGTGTCTTCCTGAACTTATCCGACATATCGCACCTTCTCCTTCAGCGTCTCACCGAGAATACCTGTAGGCCTAACTAAAAGGAACACTACAAGGACAAGAAATACTACTCCGTCACGATAACCTGACAGATTGGGAGAAACCGCCACTGTCATCACTTCGATGAGTCCTATTATGAAGCCGCCTAT
>JAKPFY010000060.1 GCA_029551185.1 Bacillota bacterium | reverse complement strand
TTCCCACTGGAGCATGTACTTGAGTAAATAGTCCTCAAACTGCATCGCCACCTGTCCACCGCTTTCTTCGGAAGGTAATAGATTGTTGAGGGCGTCTTCGTAGGATTCCAGGCGTATTATTTTGATGATACGCGGACCCCGTTCGGCTTCTTCTGCCGTGGCCACGCGTTTGGGCTTGCCGTCCTTCCACTCCGGCGAGAAGGTGACTTTCTTCAAACGCGGCAGGAGAACGGTATCAAAGTAAGCCGCCATCTCTACCAAGATAAACTTGCGCCGCCCGCCGTCCTCGCGGTTCAGGTTGATGACGGCATGGCCGGTGGTGCCGGAGCCGGCGAAGAAGTCGAGGACAATACTTTGTTTATCTGCCCCAATCGTAATGATGCGCTGCAGAAGGCGGGTTGGCTTTGGAGAAGTGAAATATACATCTCCTGTTTGCATCATGTTTTTCAATTCCTGTGCACCTTCCTGGTTATGACCAACCTCCTTATATGTCCACAACGTAAGAGGAGTGATGCCTTGCTTGACCTCAGAAAGAAAGCGCTTTATGGCAGGCACGTTATCTCCGTTCGGCCCAAACCAGATTCGATTATCCGCAACCAATTCCTGAAAGCGTTCTATAGAAACCCGCCAACATGATCCTTTTGGCGGACGAACAACCCTGCCTGAAGGCGTAACGATTTCGTAATCGTACTCTGCGGAGTAAGTTTTTACGTCAAGACCGCTCGGTTTCCACGGCCCTCTGGGATCATTGTCTGGATTTTGATACCTAGCATCCTGTTGTTCCGTCCTTGGCAGCAGTCCAGGTTTCCAGGTTTCCTTATAGTTGGCAAAACAGAGAACAAAATCATGATTATCTGATAACCAACGAGCATCGTTTTGAGGGGAATATTTTTTCTGCCAAATAATGTTCGTTACGAAGTTTTCACTGCCCCAAACGCGCTCATACAGCTTGCGAAGATTGGCCTGTTCATGGTCGTCAATGCTGGTAAAGATCGCTGCATCGGAGCCCATAAAAGGCCTTAATGCCTCTGTTCGGTTGTCCAGCATGCTGAGCCAACTGGCATGCTGGTAACCATCGCGATAAATAAAATCATCGCTGCCGGTGTTATACGGCGGGTCAATGTACACACATTTTACCCGCTTACGGTATTTCTCCTGAAGCAGGTTGAGCGCCTGCCAGTTTTCGGAATGCACCAGCAGGCCGTCGGTCATCTCGTCCAAATCGTCAAAACTCGCCAACAGACGGTCCACGAAATCCTGTGAGAAGTGACGCGTGTCCAGCGGCAGGGATGGATGGGTTTTGAGAAAGACCATTCGCCATTCGGGCGTTCCCCAGTTGCCGGAAAACAGGTCTTGCGGCAGGGTATCAATGGCTAAGAACTTCTCCCACTCCTCCCACTGCGCCGCGTTTTCGGCAATCTCTGGGTAGAACGTCTCGGAAATGTTGCCTACAGTGATGACGTAAAAAGTCTCGGTGATGAATTTTTTCTTCTCCCAGAGCATCTTCTGGAAGTTTTCAATCTGCGCCAGGAACTCAATGATGATTAGGCCGATGCGCTTTATCAGACGCATGAGTTGGAACCAACTCTCGGCCAGCCCCTCGCCCGCGGCTTCCATCTCCTCCAAGTTGAGCACCTCATTCTTCAGGTAAAAGTCCAGCTCGCGGGAGAGGAAGCTCTTCAGGTCCTTGTGGATGAAAAAGTCGCTGGTGTTGCGCCGAGTGTATTGGCGCAAGTGGTGTTCCAGCAGAGTTATTGCCGTCCCGTCGGTGCGGCGCTTTTCGGCAATCAATGCTGCCAAAGCCTCATGGGCGTTCTTGGGCAGACGTTTTGGAATCTTTTCCAGTGCTTCGGCAATAATGGCCTCCTGCTGGTTCCTCTGACCATAGGTGTTCTGCTCTTCCTGGTTAAGCGGGCGGAACTCGAAGGGAATGGTGAGGGTACTGGCGTTGGCGTCCCAGGTGATTTCGTCCAGTCTCGGCAGAAAGAAGCGCTTTTCGCCCTTGATGTTGTTCTGTTCCACGTCGGCAGTCTTTAGCTTGAAGTGTACAGTCACGCCATGGGGAGCCTTCCATGTATAATCTGTGAAATACTCACCGGTCTTGACGTAATACTGGTCGTGGTTGACCCAGTAAAGGTATACCTCCTCACCATTGTAGGGGATGGCATAGCGTTCCTTTTTGGAGTAACGGCGCTTGGAAATGAAGTCGCCGTCCTGCCAGTAGCGGCTGAAAAAGGAATAAAGATGGTTGTAGATAGCCGTCTCCAGCGCCTCGCGTCCCTTTGCGGATCTAGCCCGTTCCTG
>JAKPFY010000045.1 GCA_029551185.1 Bacillota bacterium | reverse complement strand
TCGTATACACTGGCAAGGGCTATCCTGAAGCTCGGAGAGTTTGACTTGGTAATCTGTGGCAAACAAGCAATAGACGGGGATACAGCTCAGGTAGGCCCGGCTGTCGCAGAGCATCTGGACATTCCCCATGTCACTTATGTCAGCCGAGTTGAAGAGGTCTCAAACCGACATATCAATGTCCGTCGAATGACTGAAGAGGGCTACGATCTCATTTCCTCATCTCTTCCTGCTCTCATAACCGTAGTAAAAGAAATCGGAGAACCGAGAATGCCGTCTATTAAAGGCACACTAAGGGCACGAAAAGCGTCTATTGCTATATGGACTGCCAAAGACATTGAAGCAGATGAGGGAATGTTGGGGTTATCAGGCTCACCTACACAAGTTGTACGGATTTTCTCGCCGGAAGCAAGACCCGGAGGCGAAATCATAGAAGGAAATTCCGCAGGCGAAAAAGCCAGGAATCTGATAGCCAGGCTGAAAACAAGCCACGTACTCTAAAAAAGCAGATTGTGAGGCTTCCATGAATGTCAGTTGAAATCATCTCTAGCAAATGCACAGGTTGTGGGGCATGCATCCTTGCATGTCCGTATGGAGCTATAGAAATCAAAGATGGTATTGCACATCTTCTGGATAATTGTGTCTTCTGCGGTGCCTGCGCAGAGGAATGCCCCTCAGATGCCATAATTAAAGCAAATTTAAGCCTATCATCTTGGGAGTCTGAAACACAAGATAAGCAAGGGGAAGGAGTATGGGTATTCGTAGAGCAACATAATGGAGCGCCTGTAGGAGTTGTGTATGAACTCCTGGGCGAAGGGAGAAAGTTAGCAGACAAATTAGGTGAGGAACTATGCGCTGTCCTGTTGGGACATGACGTCGAACATGTGGCGGAAGAACTGATAAAGCACGGCGCAAGTAAAGTATACCTGGTTGATGACGAAGCCCTTGTCTACTTCCAAGACGAGCCTTATGCACAAATAACAGCTGAACTCGCAATGGAATTTCGGCCTTCGATTTTCCTTTTTGGGGCTACCACTATCGGGAGATCCCTTGCCCCAAGAATAGCTGTCAAACTTAGAACCGGGCTTACCGCAGACTGCACCGGACTTGCCATTGACGAGGAAAGTAAGCTGCTACTTCAGACCAGACCTGCATTTGGCGGAAATATCATGGCCACAATTGTTTGTCCTAAAAGGCGTCCACAAATGGCGACAGTACGCCCGAAAGTAATGAAACCCGCACTGCGCGATGAGACTCTAACCGGTACAATAATCCGGATTTCCCGTAAAATCCCGTCCCCCCGCGCCAGACTCCTCGAAATGTGCCAAGCCTCCGAAAGACGAGTTAATATCCAAGACGCAGACATAATAGTATCAGGTGGCAGAGGCCTTGGAGAGCCTAAGAATTTCGCGCTCCTGGAGGAGCTGGCTGACCTGTTGGGAGGAGCAGTCGGCGCATCACGGGCTGCAGTGGACGCAGGTTGGATACCATATGCGCACCAAGTAGGGCAAACCGGCAAGACTGTAAGGCCGAAACTCTATATCGCTTGCGGAATATCCGGCGCTGTGCAGCACTTAGCAGGCATGTCATCATCTGACGTGATCGTTGCCATTAACAAAGATCCTAATGCTCCTATATTCTCCATAGCCACCTACGGTATTGTAGGAGATGTCCTGGAGGTCATCCCTGCGCTCATAGCTGAAATTCGAAAGCACGCTCCCTAATCGTCATTACCCCTTAGGTTTAAGATTAATTCAGCCTCACCGCATCCTATCCCGGTCTCTTTCGCGATTTCTTGAAGGTTCAATCCTTTATCCGCCAGCTCAAAAACACGAGCACGCTTTTTGTGAGAGGCGCTCTCACCGGCCGTTATTGCCTTTTTGACCTGCTCATCGGCTACTTCTTGCTCTGCCTCGTCGTCTCTTGACATGTACTCCGACGCCACCTCTTCTTCTTCCGTCTCATCCAATATCCGCTCATCCAATACGTAGTCCTCATAAACATTCAGCATGTCTTTGAGACGGGCAATTTTCGCCTCAGCTTCGTCCAGCAACTTGACTGCGACCATGGTACGCTCCTCGAGATCTTTGATGACCTGCTTTGCGGCGTTTTCAATAGCCTTTGTCATGTTTTCTGCCTCACCCTGGACCTTCAATGCGTCATCCCCGGGAGACACGGAAGAATTTGCTTTCATCTTACATCCTGTTGTGACACCAAGAGAAAATCCAAGCACTACAAGAGTTCCTGCCAGTTTAGCTATTCCAAGAAGAATACTTTGTAATATTATCCAGACTTTCACAGAACTAGACCTCCACGTCAATTATTTGGCCGGGAAGCACTCTGAGATCCCCCGGAGAGTCGTCATCAGTATCTTTCCTGTCTACAGCATCATTAGGACCTATCCGCTCATCCCCGCCTTTTTCCGCCCTGTCTCCCTGTCCTTTATCATCGCTACGGATTTTTTCATATTGTGTTTCCGGAGTGGATTGAACCCTACCGGACTTTTCTTCCGCACGCTTGGAAAGCTCAGACTCAAACGCTTGCTGTCCGGTAGTGGCCACTCTATTCTGAGCCCCCTGAATTCCTTCAATTTCCTTGCTCTTCGCAATGACATTCCGGACATCGATTGACCGCATAGACACTGCCTCGCCTCCCATACTCAATCGTTAACGTTTGAAAGACGTGCCCTGAGCCGTAGGGTTGCCTGAGTATGAAGCTGCGATACCCTGCCATCTGTTATGCCTAGGAGATCCGCGATTTCCTTTATCATGAGACCATCGTAGTAGTGAAGGGTGATAACCAGTTTCTCTCGTTGAGGGAGTTCATCTATTGCCTTAGCAAGCAGCCTTCTCATTTCCTCAGCCTCATATTCGAGGTAAGGATCCGGACTCTCCGAATCCGGAACTGCATCAAGCAAAGTGACAGTCTCCCCTTTATCACTGACCTGAATCATCTCGTCAAGAGAAAGCACCGCGCCCTGGGAAATATCTTGCAAAACCCGATGAAACTCGCTGAGGCTTACCCCAAGCTCACAGGCAACTTCTCCGTCAGTGGCCGCCCTGCCCAACTTCCTCTCCAGAACTCGATAGGCGCGCTCCACTTGTTTTGCCTTTTTGCGCGTCGATCGAGTCACCCAATCCATTTCCCGAAGACCATCCATCATGGCCCCTCTTATTCTCGACTTTGCAAAAGTCTCGAATTTCACGCCTTTATCGGGATCGAATCTGTCTATAGACTCAATGAGTCCTATAACCCCCCATCCGACAAGATCTCCATAATCAACTATAGAGGGGCATTTCATGCTAACCCTGCCTGCAATGGTGGTGACAAGCGGAAGATAACCCTTAATCAGCTCTTGTTTTGCGCTGGGCTTTTGAGTAAGTTTATAATCCTGCCATGCCCTCAGATGAAGCATGCCTTACAACAACCCCTTACGACGCATTTCATACTGACATTCAAGGACATATTTGGCAACAGCGTCCTGTTTTCTCTGGTCTATCTCAGTGAACTCCACCGCTATCTTATAGTTCACTCCCTTTTCCGTTCTTTCGCCGGATATGCGGATTATAGACGCTTTTGTCTCAATCCTGTTCCCATCAGGCAACTCAAACTCCAGTTGCAACCTGGAACCGACATCCAAATCTTCATCTTCGGGGGAATGCCACGTTACGATTCTTGCTCCTCCGCCTGATAGATTCACAATATGAGCCTTCTGATATTCCGAAGGCGCTTGACCGGCCCGCATCAAAGGCATGTATTTTGCAGGAAGGTTAACATCGACTCTCACAAATCCCCGTCTCTGGATCCGCGAGAAGTTCTCCGGCTTGCCTACGCAAATGACAGGAATAGGTTCTAACGTTACAGAGTCTATATGTGTATCAAAGGCATATACCCCATCTTCAGCCAAGACCTCTACGCATATGGGCTCTCCTGCATTAAGCCTTATGACAGCGCCTTTATGCGTCGGGGCCGCCAATAGCAAGGCTTCCCCTATGTCTTCAATTCGACTCGGGTATCTACCTGAGTAATGCCCTTCCAAGATAACAATAGTCACTCTCCTGTTTATATCGAGGATACGCTCGATATAGGTCACACCCACAAATACCACTATCCTATTTCATTTCCACCATGTTGAAGCCCACGTTCAATATGACTGTTCTCAACGCGATGGATGATTCTAGCGAATAGACCTGCTAGCCCCCGCATATCGTCACTTACTTCCCGACTTTCGCCTACGAGTCTCTCCGTTAACCTTATGACCGCTTTCGATGCATTGCAGGAAGGGTAGATTAGCAAGAACGGTTGCTGCATGGCGACAGCTTTCACTACCATAGGGTCTCTCGGCACAAATCCCAAGAAGCTTGTGTCTACTGCAAGAAATTTCTTAGCGACAATAGATATGTTATTCGCGATAATACTGGCGTTTTTTAGGTCATTAGCCATGTTGACTACGAGCATAATAGATGCGCCTGGATTCTCATAAGCGATAGTCTTGACTGTAGCATAAGCGTCAGCTACTGCAGTAGGCTCAGGAGTTGTTACAACAATTATCTCTCTGACAAGCGCAAGAAAAGCAAGAACGTTCGGCGAAAGCCCTGCCCCTGTATCTATAATTATGAAATCAGCCTGATCTTCAATAGACTCTAAGCTTTCCAAGAGAGCCTTTCTCTCTTCATCGGATGCGCGAAGCAGACATTGGGCTCCGGATCCGCCTGGGATTATTTTGATGCCCCCGGGCCCGGTAACTTGTATGTCCTCCAGGCGCACTTCTCCCGTAGCTACGTGCTCAAGCGTATATCGAGTAGTGATACCTAACAATAGGTCAATATTAGCAAGGCCGAGGTCAGCATCGAATACCAGGACTCGCATGCCACATGAAGCTAAAGCTATTGACATGTTAATGACAAGGTTTGACTTGCCTACTCCTCCCTTACCGCTTGTTACGGCAATAATTCGTTGATGACCGACAGGCGATTTGTTCATTTCGTGCAAACGCCGTTCCTCGTAATCTTCCACTACCTTCCGGAGAGATTTCGCTTGCTCACTCATACCTCTATCCACCTACTCATGGGTTATAGTCGGATATACACTCTCGATATCCAGCAAACACTTAGCAAGATATGTGGGGTCAGCTGCCCTTATATCTTGAGGAACATTCTGGCCGTACGTCACATATGAAATCAAAATCTTATATGAATTACCTATCGTCAGCATCGGTCCAAGCCTGGTCGTCTCATCAAGCTTAGAGAAAATAAGCCTGTTTATCCCACATACAGTGAACCTGTCTACTATCTCAAAGAGATCACAAGCCCTCGTGTTCATGCTCATGACAAGATGGGTTTCGTCGGGTTGAGCTGCGTGGAGAATCGCCCTGAGTTCAGCCATGGACATGTCACTTCTTGGATTTCTGCCTGCGGTATCTATTAACACCAGGTCAGCATCGGTATGTTTTAGAAGGGCATCGCGCATGTCCTGAGGCGTATAGGCTACTTCCAGAGGCACACCTATTATCTGGGCATAAGTGCGAAGTTGCTCCATAGCTGCAACCCTGTATGTGTCCGCAGTGACAAATGCCACCTTCTTCTGCCCGAATATAGCGAACAGTGCCCCGATTTTCGCAAGAGTCGTGGTCTTCCCTACGCCTGTCGGCCCCACGAGCGCCACGACTTTTCTTTCATCAGGGGCTAATGTAATGCCGTTCGCAGTGGGAAACATGGCTGCTATTTCGTGGAATATCAGTTCATAGGCTGTTTTGCCTGCGAGTTGAGCTTCCCGCCATTTTGCCCTCGAGTTTCGGATAAGCGCCTCAGCCAGTTCAGGATCCATATCAGAGTCAAGAAGGAGCTCATGTATCCTGAGGAAGTCAGCACCCGGAGCAGAAGAGCCGGCTGTAGGTCTCTTTTTGGGAGAACTCCGGTCTCCTCTTGTTTCACCCCATGCCCCAAACTCCTTTTCACCAGGGAGGCTTTTGTCAGGGCAAGCCGGTTTTTCCATTGCATCAAATTGCGTATCCCCTGCTCCAAATGTCTGAGGCGTAAATGTCTCTATACCGGCTGCCGCTTGTTTCCGAATATTCGCGTCAAGAGCGGCTATGACTTCAAATTTCTCCAGCCGTAAGAGCTTCCCGAGCCATGTTGGAGGTATCTTCCGAGTATGCAGTATTACTGCGTCAGATCCTAAATCCCGCCTCACCGCATCCAAAGCCTCATGTATTGTTCTGGCAGTATACCTTTTAATTCTCACTTAGACTCACCATCCCGACTGACCTGACCTTCTCGTCGTCAGTTATCTCGCTGTAGGAAAGCACTACCACGTTAGGCAAAACCCGTTCAATCATTCTCTTCAGATAAAACCTAACTCCCGGACGAGTCAGTATTATCGGTTGATGCCCGCTTCCGGCCATCTTCCCTGCCATGTCGGCTACCTTGCTTACGACTGCCTGAGTGAAATTAGCATCTTGCCCGGTCATTCTCGTATCAGGCCCCGCCTCCATCAACTTTGCAATTCTCTCTTCTATCTCAGGATCCACGGTAGCTACAACTATCTCACCGTCAGGCCCCCTGTACCTACTTGATATCACCCGAGCAAGGGAGGACCTGGCATATTCGGTTAAGATATCAGGATCACGTGTTACGCCTGCATAATCTCCTAACGTTTCTAAGATTCGAGATATATTTCGAATAGGCACTCCCTCACGGAGAAGGTTTTGTAACACCTTCTGCACTTCCCCTATGGTCATTAAATTTGGAATTAACTCGTCTACGACGGCGGGTTTTGTTTTCCGGACATTTTCAATAAGATCGGCAGTGTCCTGTCGCCCGAGAAGTTCAGCTGCATGACGTCGGATTACTTCTGTAAGATGAGTCACAATAACCGATACCGGATCAACCACTGTATATCCTGCCATTTCCGCCCTTTCCTTTTCCGATCGGGTTATCCATAAAGCCGGAAGCCCAAAAGCAGGTTCTGAAGTTTCAATACCTGACACGGGTTGCGTAACAATGCCGGAATCCATGGCAAGATAATGATCTACCATGATTTCTCCCTGCGCCACCTCTACACCGTGTATTTTTATGACGTAGTTCGTAGGTGGGAGTTGAATATTGTCACGGATGCGAACATGAGGAAGAACAAGGCCAAGTTCAAGGGCGATCTGACGCCTTACCATCGTAACCCTTCTAAGAAGCCCTCCGTCTTCCGATGTCTCGTCAGCAAAAGAAAGCAGCCCGTAGCCTATTTCAAGTTCAAGGGGATCCACTGCAAGCAGCGGCATTACGCTCTCCGGTTGTCTTGCTTGAGGCGCCTGCTCCTTTGATTCTTTACCGGCCTTCACTTCAGCTTCTTTGTAGATACTGACGACATACGTAAGCGCTCCGCTCATTGCTGCAAGCGCGAAAAACGGCACTTTCGGAAGGCCCGGCACCAGCCCGAATATGAAAAGCAATACTGTAGCGATTGCCAGGGCTCTGGGTTGCGCCAAAAGCTGTCCTGTGACTTCCTGCCCGAAACTGGACTGTGCAGCAGCGCGAGTCACAATAATGCCGGTCGCTGTAGAAATCAAGAGTGCAGGAATCTGGGACACCAGTCCGTCTCCGACAGTAAGCAGCGCATATCTTTGGAGCGCCTCTTGGACCGGAAGGCCGAGTTGGACAATACCGATGACAATACCACCTATGATATTAACCAAAGTAATTACGACTCCGGCGATAGCATCTCCCCTTACGAACTTGCTGGCCCCGTCCATTGCGCCGTAAAAGTCTGCTTCGAGTTCTATGGTGCGGCGCCTGAGTCTTGCTTCTTCCTCATCTATGAGGCCTGCGTTGAGATCTGCGTCAATAGCCATTTGTTTGCCCGGCATAGCGTCCAGAGTAAACCTGGCTGCAACTTCAGCGACTCTTCCCGCTCCGTTTGTGATAACAACAAACTGTATGATGACAAGAATTATGAATACAACCATACCTACTATATAGTTTCCGCCCACCACGAAATTGCCGAACGCCTCGATGACATGTCCGGCATAACCGTGAAGCAGAATAAGTCTCGTGGAAGAAACATTGAGCGCAAGTCGGAATAAGGTCGCTATGAGCAGCATCGACGGGAATGACGAGAATTCCAAGGCATCCTTTGTGTACATAGTGAGCAAAAGTATGACCAGTGCACAGGTGATGTTAAAGACCAAAAGGGCATCCAAAAGGAATGCGGGAAGAGGCACAACCATCATTACCAGGATGAGAACAACTAACCCTGCGACAAGGATATCACTGTATTTTGATAACCTACTCAGATTTTGAGTTCCTATCCGACTTACAGCCATTTCAGGTTATGTCCTCCCCCATTCTCTCGTCCTCCCGACTCCCTTAGTCCTGTTTAGATGGTATACATATGCAAGGAGTTCAGCTACAGCCTTGTAGAGATGGGACGGGATTTCCTCGCCGATTTCCACTGCTTTGTAAAGGGCTTGCGCCAGTGGTTTATTCTCTACAATCGGCACGTTATGTTCAGCGGCTGTGTTTCGAATCCTCTCAGCCACAAGTCTCGCTCCCTTAGCGACAACCTTAGGCGCCCCCATGGTCTTAACATCGTACTTGAGCGCTACAGCCAGGTGAACCGGGTTAGTCACAACAACATCAGCCTTAGGAACTTCGTGCATCATCCGGTAAACGGCAATCTGCCTTTGTCTGGCTCGAATCCTAGCACGTAGCATCGGGTCTCCCTCTGTTTGCCTGAGTTCTTCGCGTAGTTCCTCCCTGGTCATCTTGAGATTATCCATAAACTCTTTACGCTGATAGAAGTAGTCTATGACTGCGATAACCCCCAGCAGAACTGCCATGCGCAGGCCCAACCTGACCATAAATGCGCCTATTTGGAACCCGACATAGGAAGGCTCCATATAAGATGTAGCAAGTAGATGAGGATATATATCGCGTAGTGTCACGTATCCATACAATCCTATAACCGCTACCTTGGCGCACGATTTTAGTAGTTCCACCAATGTACGCCCGGAAAAAAGCCTGCCAAGACCTGCAATAGGATTGATCCTGGAAAAACGAGGCATGATCGGTTCAAAAGAAAACAGAAACCCTACTTGCGCCAAGTTAATGGTAATTCCCGTAAGAACACTTGCTGCCATGACCGGCCAGATCATGCGGAAAGTCGCTATGAGAATGTCAAACGCTCCTTTCCGTACGCTTTCAGGTGAAAGATCTCCTTGTACCAGAGCCTGACTTAAGAAATCTCTCATAAACACCCCAAGCTCAGTAACTAACCGCCCTCCGACAACACTTAGAACACCGAAGGTAGCAAGAAGTATCGCTGCGTTACTGACTTCAACGCTTTTCGCTACTTGTCCGCGACGCCTGGCCTCTTCCAGTCTTCTCGGCGTAGGTGCCTCGGTACGGTTCTCCTTTGCCATACCCTACCTTGCACCCCTTAACACAAGGGCTATGTCCCGTTCAAGCCCCTGAAACGATCCTCTCAAGAGGCCGAAAAATGTTGGGATTGCCACTGCAAGAACAAGAAGACCGACAAAGATTTTCAAGGGGAATCCTACAACGAATATGTTCATTTGAGGGACAGCTCGTGCCAAAACAGCCATCATGACATCTGTAAGAAGCAGCGCAGAGGTCACCGGTGCAGCGATTCTAAAGGCCAGAGAAAACATGTTCCCGAACAGTGAGACAATTCCCATGTGGCGTGCCGCACCAAGAGTAAACTCTCCAATCGGAACTAAATGATAGCTTTCTGCGATAGCGGTCAAGAGCACATGGTGACTGTTGGTTCCCAAGAAAAGAAGTATCGCTACAATGTATTGAAGCTGCCCAATTACAGT
>JAKPFY010000044.1 GCA_029551185.1 Bacillota bacterium | reverse complement strand
CCGGTTGCGGAAAAAGATCTGGGAAAAAGCCTCCCAAAGCAGCACCCAGCCCCCCACAAACAGCCCTTCTGAGATGATGGAACCTAGGATGAGAGCATCCAGAAATCTGGGCAGAAGCCGGGCCAAAACCACAAAACCGATACCATAACCCGCATAGAGCATCGCATCTTGAAAGAGAGCGCGCTTTTCCAGCTCCAGCTGGGAGCGGCCATAGCTGAGGTGGAAATAGATGCTGCGGGTGAACTGCTCTTCTAGGTCGGGGTTGTAGACGGTTTTGGGAAGGTGAAAGGAGACAACTACATTGGAGCCAGACGGGATTTCCTGAAAACAGCCCACCAGGTAGTCCACTAACTCCGGCTCCAGGTCTTTTTCGTGGTAGGGGGAGAAATCCCACTTGTTAAAGAGGTCGCTGTAGCTACCCACACGGATGTCAATGTGGTAGGTGTTGCTCTCGCTGTCGTAGTTATACATTGCTTTGGTCGTTACCTTCTTGCTTCTCATGCCTTTCTTCCCCCCAGCGGCAGTCACCGCGGCCCGCCGCACGCTACTGTCTCACCCAGGATTGCTTCCCTGAGCGCCATCTCAGCGACCCACCAGGTCCTTTTTCCAGTATTTCCACCTGCAGCTAGGGGGATGCACGGTGTGACTACCGTAACTAGCGCATCTGACCAGGGTTCGTGCTTAAGAACAGCTGGGCATAGATCCTCAGTTTGTCCGCATGGTCACCCCGCACGAGGAGATGGTGATTCCCCAGGGGCCTGCGGAGAAGACTTAGGGCTTGTCCTCTTTCGGCAAACTGCAAAGTCACCTGGGTCCTGCACAAGCGCTCGTCCTGCCCCGCATCCGGACCCCATGCATTGTTGTTACTTGTGCCGTGCAGTGCTAGAAATCAGCTACTTAACTATTCATGTTGGCCTCAATGTCAGCACCATGGTTTCCAGGGTTTTGCGGGTGAAATCGGTGAGATGCTTGTTCCCTACTCCGGTGGCGACGAGCTCATATTTGGAGTCAGTCGTCTCGGGGGCCAGCGCTGGGGAGGATGTTGCCTGCCGGCATGGTCGTTGAGGAAGCATTTGAGAACTAACGAAAAGGGTCAGGCCGACGGAAAGAGGCGATCGCCGCCATCCTCCAGCAGCTCGAGGTCGCGGTCTTTAACTCCACCGTCCTACTGGCTACAAAAGCTATCATCCTAAGCGGAGGCTTTATTCTCAAGAATCCCTGGATAAGTAAAGAAGTTCAGGCTTTTCTTGAACAAACATGCAAATCTACCCCCCAGGTTTGCCTGGCCCACCACGGGGAATGGGCTACGGTGGTGGGTGCTTTAGAGCTGGCCCTTGCCCATAGTTAACGCTGCAGACGGAGGGTTGACACCTAGATACAGACGCCAGCCCCGTTTACGTAACGTCCTCCGTGTCATTGTGTGTAGCCGCTGTCTCCAACAGTTGAGCTGACGGGAGGTGGAGCACTCCGACTAGCTCTTCGAAGTATTTTTGACGGATCTTCCTGATTGCTTGGAACGCGATCTGGATGGCTTGTCGCGTTTCCTGGGGTTCTGGAAATCTCATGCTTCTCTCGACGACTTCGCTATGCGACAGCTCATCTATTATTTTCTTGACGAACTTCTCTTGCTCTGGGTCTCTAATCAGAGGGCTGATATTCAGCGAGCCTCGTGCGGTCTCTGGATAGTTGAACCGCACGTAAATGTCAAGGAATCTTCTCAGTAGGTTAGGCATGGTATAGGCTCTGAAGTCATCCCTATCATGTGAGTATGCGTAGTTATAGAGCTCCTTGAAAACATAGAAGTACTCCGAGTCAAAAAAGCACAGCCTACAGTCCATGTCCTCCAATGCTGAGGTACTCCCATGTCGGACCACTAGATACAGTGGAGAGCGGCATTGTCTAACGCTTTGAGGACCGCTGTCACTGAAATCACACTTAAGCTTGTTACGGCTTTTGGGTTTGAAGTCGTCCTTAATCAGCTTAAACAACTCGTGATTGTGAGTGGATACAAACAGCTGAGCGCACTTGCCCCTTAGGTATCCGCCGATGAGTGAATAGGTATGGTACAAGTGGTTGGCGTCCAGGCTACTTACGGGATCATCGATGTAAATGATGGTCTCATGGAGATGATCTGCAGTTTCACGATCGTGGAGACTCGCCACGAAGTACGAGAACACTATCGCAGTTTTCTCGCCTTCGCTCAGGCTTCTTGCTGGAAATACCCCGCGCATCAGCTGAAATCTGTTGTCCTCAGTCACTTCAATGGTTAGAGGCGAATCATTGCCGAAGTAGCCATCCATGAACTTCTGCAACTTCTCTGCTCCCTTTAGCGTCTCAGATATCTCTGTACTTAAGCGCTCCAGCTCTTCTTTGTTCGCCTCAATGGCGGTATCGAGCTGTTGAACTCCGTCTGCATATTGCTTAAGCTCACGCCTTCGGTCGGCATATGCCCTGCTGCGGTAGAACTCGGCGGCATAGTGCCGCTTAAGGCTCTCAGTTGCTTTTTGTCGCTCTGTCTCGAACTCTACGTTTCTTTGATTGTGTTCCGCTATAAGGCTGTTGATTCTGGCGATAGCCTGCTCAATGGATTGCAGGTCACAGTCGGCTATATCATCCATTGTAATTTGGACAGTGGGATTGGTGAGTTTCTCTTCCGTTTTTTCTATCAGCTTGCCTACGAAGCGGTTATAGTCATCAATGGCAGCCTGGAGAGTCTCAAGGGTAGACCGGTAATCGGCGCGTAAGTCCTGATAGAATGCTGTTTCCGGTTCAACAGTTAGTTCCACTGTGGCAGCAGTAAGATATTCCCTGTGCTGCTCTATGCGCTCAACAAAATCCGTGTAATCTCGGGAGAAATGAGCATCCAGTTCCTCCAGAATCTCGCGCGTCAAAGGACGCCCACAGAACACACAACTGTCGCGATGACGATGAAACTCTAGTCCTTGCCTGACCCAACCCTCCAATTTGGGATCAGCTCGGAGTCGGTCGAGCGTCTGACTAGGTGTTACACATTCAGCTAACAGCTGTCTTGTGAGCTCATAGACATCTGTTTTCGGACGAACCGCCACTGGTCTAATATCAGCCAGCTTCTCAGACTGCAGCACCATCGAGCGGTTCTTCTCGAACTCCTCTTCATCAAGTAGCCACGACTCGATCTCTGGGCTCTCCAAAAGGCCTCTCAAGTGGTTCTTGTAGAAGCGGCCGCCCAACCTCAGCTCTTGGCTGATTCTCGCCGCCTCTCTCGTAAGCTCTAGTTCCAGTTCCTCAAGCTTTTTTGCTCGCTCACTGTCCAAACGATGCTTATCGTGCTGATGTTGTTGGATAACCCCTTCGAGGCTCGATATTCTGTTCTGTATCTCGATGCTCTTAGCACCAAGGATAAAGATCGGAGGAAGCTCTCCCTCTCGTTCCTCCCACTTTAGGTTCTCCTTGATATAGTCTGTGTTAAAGACTCGCACCCTGACACGGTGTTCTGTGAGGTTGCTGGAATCGATGGTTGTTCCATCGTCCAGCTCGATCAGGAAGGAACCATTTTCGAATCCAGGAGGAAGAACGCCAGTCTCCAGGCTCCGGAAGATGCGCGATAACGTGGTCTTTCCCGAATAGTTCCAGCCAAAGATCAGATTGTGTGAACGAAAAGGCTTGATCGTTGAAGTATAGTCTTTGAAGACCCCGAAATTGGTGATTCTTTTTATGGCCTTAATTTTCATCAAAGCAACCCCCTTGCAAACATAGAAAAGCGAAACCCGAAAGGCCCTATGCATCCTCAACCATTCTGTTCGTTCTATTCACACCATTTTTGCATGATTTCAATCATTTGATCGAAATTCCTTCTCTAATTCGCATTTTGTCGCAATACACAGAATCCTGGACCTATGAGACAACGAAGCGTTAAGCCGGTGCAGTGATATTCGAATAAGTGAAAGCCTCTACCTTTGTCACGATAGAGGTCGGCGTGGATCGCCTCTGGTCATGCGACAGTAATCCGACATTACTTCTGACAATGACACATGCCACGGCCGAGGCAGAAGCAGTGTTGCCTGAGGAAAGCGCAGTTCGGCATAGGCACGGGGGCTCGAGTTAGCGGTAATTCTGGTACTCGCCCGCCGCACGCATCCTAAGGCGCTCAAGTACCAAACCAGACGCGTCACTCCCTGCAGCTACAGAGCCCTCTAGAATAAGGTGCGGCTAAATTCAGCCGCTACCCTCGAATAGGCTTAGCCGCGCAGGGAATAGCAGCCCCAAGGCTACCCGTGTAATTTAACGTGGCTGTCACATCTGCGCATTCCTGTCCAGCGATCTCTACGGTGACCAATCGGCTGCTTACTCTCTTCCACAATCCCCTCGACTTCTGAGCGTGGGCTAAACTTCCCTGAGGTAACCGCGGGTAACCACTTAACCCTGCCCTGAAGAGATCCGCAAACAGGCAAAGAAAGCATTCCGCGTAACTAAGATAGGCCGTTGCCAGAGAGGGAAAAAGAGGCCACGGCCGCGAAAAACTCTGGAGGTGAAACGTTGTGTTGAGACGGGTTGTCAGTCGATCTGTGTTCGCCCTGCTACTGCTGGCAGCTGTGATCCTCTCTGGCTGTGTGGGGACCAGAACAGGCAGCGTCACGGTGCAGATCGATCCAGAGCCGCAGGGTGTGTAGTCCGCAGCGGTTCCGAAAACGGCCCGCTTATGGGCATTACCAATAAACTAGGTATGTGGGCAGAAGAAACGATCAAGGCAGGCACCAAACTTTATTTCATCAAAGACGAATTCGAGTTCGACCTCGCGTACGTCACCGTGACTGAAAAGAACACTAGCTTTACGGTCACGGCCGAGTGGATTCCTCCCGATCTTGACTCTGCCGAATTGTACGGCTTTTCCCTGGAGAAGTACGAAGCCTGGGTTACCCAGTATGGAGCCCTGAAGTTTAAGCTGTCAGCCTTGAATCAAGCCGGCGGCCCCTACTTGGGTCTCGATGGCAAGGCAATTAACGTCACTTTTACCGTGGGCGGACGCCAGAACCCCAAGCCAGTGCAGGTGAAGCTGTCGGGAGGCACGGCCATAGTGGAGGCCTGGGTGCGAGGTTCCCACCCCTCTATGGAAATTGTGGAAAACGTGATCGCAGTGGCGGAGTTCACCGTTGACGGCAAAGACTACCATGTCACGAGCAAGCCCTTCACCATTGATGCTGAGAGATTTGGACGTCCGAATTGACAAGGATTTGTACAAGTCCGGCGAAGAGATCGAAGTCACGGTTGAGCTCAAGTATCCTCACCCTGATGGAGACAAGACTCTGTGGACGTTCAACCAAACGGTGCCCGCACTGGTCCAGGTCTACAATTCCGATGGCTACAATGACATTCAAGAAGCCACATTCGATTTCAAGAAAGGCGCAGCCACAGCAAAAACGACAGCCGGTGCGGCCAGCGACAAGCCAGTCGTGGTGAGGGTAAGACTGACTGCCCTCTCCCCCAGCATCATCCCTGTATCTAAGGAGTTCACCATAAAACATGGCGATCCGGCTGCCATGGTCGCGTCCTATATGAGGATTACCGACGGTCGCCCGGGATACGACATCAAGCTGAGCATCGTCGATCACTTGGGCCAGACAGTGAAGGACTTCAGCAGAAGGGGAGTGAAGGTAAAGCTGACGCACTGGCCGCTGAACATATCGGATATGAGCTCGGCCATACCTTCCGAGAGAGGCGAGGCCACCGTGGACTTCATAAACGGAGAAGCCCAGATCCTGTTTGGTGGTTCCCCCTTCTGGACCAAGGTAAACGACTGGTGGAAGCAAAACCAAGGCCGCCCTGCACTCATAGTCATTTAGGCCGAAGACCTTGGCTTCGACAATGTATCCCTGCCCTACCCTGGGTAGGAGCAGGCCCTGAAAAACCCCTGGGCCGTGCACGAGCCCTCGGGGAGCGTGAAAGCACTAGGTATGGCAGAAATCAAGGAAGCTTAGAAAGGTAGATCCTGAATCCCTGCTATACCGAGTTCCAGCGGCGAATGAGGAAGCCCTAGCAACAAGGATCTACTAGTTGAGTCCGTATAATGGTGTAAAAATGGTTTTCTGAAAAAATAGGAGAGCCATTAACAAATTCCTCAGTTAGAATAGAAGTTGGACAAACCAGAATTCTAAGAGGAGGAATTTGAATGGCTCAATACCAGATTACCGTAGATCAAGAACTTTTGCAAGGATGCCGGCGTGTCAGCGCTATTGGAATCGGTATTGAACCAGATTTTGCAGGCGCAAGCCACCGAACAGCTTCAAGCCGAACCATACGAACGCACTGATAAAAGGAAGGGGTACCGTAACGGCACACGCCCGCATACACTAACCACCCGGGTGGGAACCA
>JAKPFY010000042.1 GCA_029551185.1 Bacillota bacterium | reverse complement strand
ACAGCCCCCGGACGCGACAACGCCCGCTTTCGCGGGCGTTGTGTCATCGCATGACCAGGTGTTCGACAGGGTAGATCAGCTGTATAGAAATAATAAAGTTGTATCCTAACTAAAACGCAAGTACTTGATTTATAAAAGACGTTGAGTACGACCAAAAAAATTAAGTTATGCTCTTTCCAAGAACCAGAAGCCGCAATCGGGATCAACGACCAATAATAAAGTACTCTCCTATGGCAAGCAAAGTTCATGCACTGCCGCTAACAGCGGTACCAGCCCGAGCGCCGCGCTGAGTTCGACATTTTCGCAGTCGTAGAGCGGGGAGCGCTCTCGATGCAGACGGCCCGATTGGTTTCTATCAAGACTAGGGTCTCAAAGCGCCCCCCCCCTGCAACAGGGTCGTCCCTCGTTAGCTGCCGCGGAGAGCCGAGCCGCAGAAGCTGCGGTTTTGTGCCTACATGGAGAGTTCGTCGCTGACGATCAGCCTGTTCGTCAAGGCTCTCAACCGGCCCGGATCGCGTTACCACTGCTATCAGAGCAAGCACATCGAAATGCACCCTCATCACCCGTTCATGCAGCCCACAGTCGCTCGGGTAGCTTTCTGACTAACGCACAGGTCATCTCCACACCGCCTCGATTGCTTGGATCTTCCGAGTTCTCAAGCTTCGATTTACCGCGATGAGATTGAAGTGGATGAGGCCGAGGCCGCCAGGAGCTTAGGCATTCCACCCACCCCTCAAACTCACCGAGTTGATGTAGCAAGGTAGCACCACCTCAGTGGAGCGCTTAACAGATGACGAGGGAAGTTATGGCCTGCCTAGCCAGAGCCACACTTGAAATCTGCTGGCACCTTGCCAGGGAACTAGGGCATCCAAGTTTTTGGTGTGGGTAAAGCGATGAGAGCTTTACCCATTACCAGTCCCGCTCAAGCTTATCGACAAGTCCATGCCCAGCACTGTCGAGATTCGATGGAGAATCAGGATCGAAGGATTGGCAACACCTCGTTCCAACTGAGATACATAGGTGCGATCCACCTCTGCCTGCAAAGCCAAGGCCTCTTGAGTTAACCCAAGCAGCCGACGAGACTGTTTGATCTCGTTGGCAAGCTCAATTCGAAGATCGTCAAAGGATTTGGCCACGCGGAAACAATGCCGGTGGCGCGACTATCAGTCCACGGAATATAATCTACATTCCCTTTCCTGTAGATTTACTGACTATGTTCCAAACTCATCACTCGGCAAAATTCCCCATACAGCACGATCCCAACTTCAGCCTTTGGAACTGGGTAGAGCTCGCGGTCGATGCACCTTTCTTCATGCTGGAGATTGCGTCCAAAACGGATGAAGGTGACTTTGTCACCCACAGAATGACATCCAACATCAACGTACTGCGTGGTCACGCAGCCTCTTCCGACACTGACGTTTTGAAGCGGGTTCTCCTGCTTTCGCCGGGATATTTGAATGGCTCGGATACCTTTCAGCTAGACGACCTAGATAGCATTTTCTCCTCACAGAGTGATCCGATGAATATGCTTTTCAAGCTGACTGACGGGCGGGCACTCCACTTCAGTTTGGGGGAGGACCGGCTTGATGAGTCTCACTACACTGTTCAAGTTTTCAAACGCGTTCTGTAAAAAAATTTAGTAGTACCGGGGCCGATCTGGTCCGACAAGATCGCGATGACGACGCAGCTCGGCCCCGTCCAGTGCAACTGCTGGATGCAACACACTCGAATCTTTGCAGGCAAAAGGAGTGTTGCAAATGAAACAGCGATCTCGAATCTATTATCCAAGGGATGGGGACAGCCTCACTTGGCGCGTTTACGACCCGCTTGGAGCCATCCAGTCTATTCGAATGAGTTCTCCGACTCGATCAACGGCGAAGGTACCCGTATGGAAATGTTTGGAATTCAGCCGTTATGTTAGG
>JAKPFY010000018.1 GCA_029551185.1 Bacillota bacterium | reverse complement strand
GGTCATTAAACCTATGACACCTTGCGGAACGGAAAGAGGTTTACCGTAAGAAGGTGAATACGCCCAGGTCATTGCCAGTTTCTTGCCTTTCAGATTCTCAATGCCGCCAAAATAGTGAATGACATGCAAGAGGTCTGCCATGGTTTGGGTCGGGTGGTCGATATCACACTGCAGGTTTACGAGATTAGGCCTTTGCTCTAATATACCTTCCTCATATCCTTGTTGCACTGCTTGAGCCACTTCGCGCATATAGGCATTGCCTTTTCCGATATACATATCATCTCGAATGCCTATTACATCTGCCATAAACGAGATCATGTTCGCGGTTTCTCGAACTGTCTCGCCGTGTGCAATCTGAGATTTACCTTCATCGAGATCTACTACTTGAAGGCCTAAGAGATTGCATGCAGAGGCAAAGCTAAAACGCGTGCGGGTGGAAAAGTCACGGAAGTTGGATATTCCCAGGCCGCTGTCGAATATTCTACACGAGATATTGTTCTGTCTTAGATAGCGCAAAGAGTCTGCTACAGTGAAGATTGCTTCCAGTTCATCTCTGGTTCTTTCCCATGTCAGGAAGAAATCGCTGTTATATAGATTTTTGAAGTTAAGTTGGTCTAGCTTTTTTAGAAAATCATTCAGAACCATTCCCATTCTCCTTTACGGGTATTTTTGTGTTTCTGCTTTTGAGGCAAGAAGGCCTCTACTTACCTAAAATGGGATTGCCTCATCTTACCCTACCTAACCCCACCTCACCCCCCATAGCTAGCCTCACCTTACGCTGCTTTCATGAAGCACTTGAGGTATTCTTTAGCCTCTTTTTCGCAATGCTTTATCCTTCTGTGTCACTAATATGGTTTTGTAACATGGTAACTACATGTTGGTGGAAAGAACGATGTAACTCTGTTTGTCTGCTAAGTCTAAGCGGCATCAAGAACTATGTTTCAGTTAAGGCTCAGTTCTATGATGCTGGTTGTGATGGAAGCATGGAACGGTGCGACGTCACTTTAGTGCTTTCGTTCTAATAATGCAATCCATGAGTATTTTCGAACTTGTTGTAAGATCGCGTCTGCCATGTGAACAATTTCTATATGGATGCCATTACTCCTTCTTAAGACAAAGCTGTACTACATTCTTATCGGACATTTTGTAGTTGTAGTAAATCTTTATGTTTTCAGGGATTGGCAATGGAGGTTTGACACTGTAGATATGGGGCCTAGATGGCATACTTACGCACACTTGCCGCCTCAGTCAAACCGGTGTACAACTGAGGCGGCAGTGCGCGTTCATCTACTTTCCCACCCTTGGGGAGCCGGACACGTTGATCTGCCTTACACTTCTTGCTATCCTGCTGCTCTTTCGGCGATCTTGCCTGTGAAATACGCGAGATTCTACAGTTTCCACATTTGCATAATGTCGCCTAGCTCGCCGATGAACACAACGTAAGACCCTTCTTCCACTTCTATTTCGCGCACCGGAGTCTTAAGGCTGTCGTAGACCACCTCACAGCTGGGTGAAAAGACCAAGACTCTTCCGGTCTCCGAGAAGTCAAAGACCACCTGTCCACTAAAGCCGATCGCTCCTGCCTGGCTCTGCCCCACGCGATCAAGCTCGAAATAATCGCCATCACCCATGACGCGCAGCCGGTCTGCATCTAAGAAGTATTCCCCATAACTGTACAGCAGCGTATTTCCGTCCACTTCCCGAAGGGATACTTCGTATTGATCCCGGACATAGTGGAACGACATCTTGGTGCCGGTGGGGCTGCTAAGAGCAAGTGGAGTGAACACCTGTCCGTCAGCAACGATTATGTAGCCAGGCAGTTCAGGAATGGCGAGTGTCTTGAACATCCTGAGATAAAGATCATTTCTGCCCAGGTTAACCGGAACCCAGGCCTTTCCGAGAAAGGCGCCGGGATCTATCGACTCGGCAGGCCTCAACTTCTCAAAACCTGCGTGTCCCACATCCGGACTCTCAGAGAAATGCATTAATAACA
>JAKPFY010000282.1 GCA_029551185.1 Bacillota bacterium | reverse complement strand
GGAGAGGTGACCCGGATCTCTGCCGAATCGCTGTTGTAGCAACTGGTGGTAAATGCGATAGCAGGGTTGGGAAGCACATTCACCGCAATGGAATTGCTGCTGCCGCTGCAGGTCCCGTTGCCCGTGATCAGACACTGATATGTTCCGGCTTGATTGGCGATGATGGTGCTGGCGTTGCTGACTGCAATGGGAAGGCCATTCCTGAGCCAGGAGAAGGCCGTCCCGCCCGAGGCCTGTAGCACAACATTGCCGCCCTGGCAGAATGTCGTGGGCGATGTGGCAGAGATGGAAGGGCCATTGAGGACAATAACACTGTCTGCAAAAGAATAAGAGCATCCGCCATAGTTCAGGGTCAACACCACCCGATAAGGTGAACCGTTCCGGCTGAGGTAGTGGGAGGGCAATTGAAGGTTGGTTTGCGTTAGTGGGTAATTGCCGGTTCTTCCCGTATCGGAAGCAACAAGGGTTTGGGCATTGTCAAATATGCTGAGTTCATAGGTTATGTCCTGTTCCAGCGGACCCTGATAGGTAAACCGCAGGCTGTCACCCGATGAGCCGTTGGTGCAAAGCGGTGAGTTGGTCCTGAACAGGCGGGGGTTCTTCAGGGAGTCCACCATGAAGTAGGACTGGAAGTACACAAAACCACCCGGCTCAAGGGAGTTGTCGGAAGCCGAACCGAAATTGGTCCCATTCTCCACCCGCCAACGATCATAGAAATCCCGTTCCTCCACGAAGATGTTATTGAAGTATTTATTCCTCAGCCAAATGCCCAGGTAATCGATGTACCCGCTCATGGGAAAAGTCTCTGTGGATATATACGGGTGATAGTCGGTGCCTCCGATGGTAAGCGAATCCGCATAAGCCCGTATCTGACCGCCATAATTGGTATAACAGCCATCCGGTGTCGCTCCGTAATGGACCGCCATTATTCTGTCGGCAAGCCGCGGGAGCGTTCCATCTGCTGTTCCGTCGAGTTGACGTATGATCGCCTGTTGAGTAGTATCAACTCCTCCGCCAAAGGAGGATCTTACGTAAACGGATGTCCGCAAAGGATGAGTGTGCGTGGCATTGTAATTCGCTTCCAGGGTTCGCATGTGTTGCAGATCCTGGAGTGATGTTGGGAAGTTCCCTCCCGTATTCCACCATTCGTTCTCATAGCAGAGATAATCAAAGTAGTAGTTGCACACACCGCTCTGACGAAACAAGACATCGTAAAAGAACTTCATCAGCATGGCGCGTGGTAGCAGGGAGTCGCCCTGATAAAAGGTATTTGTCAGCAGGAAATGCAAGGCGCTGTCGCTTTGTGCAATACTCGCTCCCAGGGCACTGTCAAGTGTCAGGCCGGGTGAATACTGAATGCGCTGCCGTGCAATAGAGGTATCCGATGTCACGTCGAAAAAGAACGAGTCGATACCGCCAGCCACCCCGATCTCTGTTATGCAGTATTGATTCCTTGCCTTGTTCATGAAATTGCAAAGCAACTCAACCAGTTTGACTCCGTTCACATCCGAATTAGGCGTGTCGTTGTACCGGAACACCGGATACAGGTCGTAGAGCGACAAAGAAGTAATATGATGCTCTCTGGCGTATTCCAACAGCGAGTCCTCCCGTGCACTATTGCCTAGCACGGAAAAGTCGAGGTTCAGTTTAGGGTATCCGTCATTCAACGACTTCGGGGTGAAGCTTGCGAAATTCCCGCACAGCATACCCCGGTTTGGGTCATGTGCCTGACTGCTGGCATCAACAGGAATACACAGTAACAGTAAAAGCAATCGCAAAAATGAATTGAAACCGGAGGTAAGTTGGAGTGAATGCATTTTGATGAAAATTTTGAGTTTGTTAGTTCAATGTAGAAAATAAATTGACTTGACCCAATCACTTTTCAATCAAGGGTAATGCTTATTAAAACGAGACGA
>JAKPFY010000029.1 GCA_029551185.1 Bacillota bacterium | reverse complement strand
TGGGGCATTTCTTGTACGAGGACGGTACCGAAGAAGAGCTTGATGGTATCGGGGTAGACTAGGGCTTTCAGAACCTTGCCGATGAGTCGGCTTGGCACCGAGTAGATTGATCCATCGATGGTTACAACGCTGAAGGGTGTTACAGAGGCGGTGCACTCGTCCGGGTTATTCCAGTGGCGTGGCGGCAGTGGTTGGAGCACTTGAAGCTCTTCCAGGACCAATGACTCTCGGCGGTCGTTCAGGCGACGCACAAGGCCTTCGAGAAAAGTTCTGTAATGGGCAATATCCCGGAAAGCGCGACTGCCACGGAGCCTGAGGGTTTGGTCAAGTGCAGTCTTGAGACCATGATGCCGACTTTCAACGCTGCCGTTTTCGTTGCTCTTGCCGGGCGAGTTCTTGGAAGGACTGGCATTGTAGTGCCTGAGGAAACCTACCCAACGTTCGTTAAATCCCTGCGGGTCGCGGCTATCCTTGACGGCGGCGGTCAAATTATCAGTCCTGTGATCTGGGGCGACAGCGCCCAGCTCACTGACGGCTTTCATGTAGCCGCTGGTGAGAGATTCGAAAGTCTCAGAAAAGGCGATGTTGACTGATTGCCAACCGGAGTACGGCAGGATGAAGTGATACAGAAGATGTGGAAATGGCTCACCGCCGATTGTTACTCCGAGTTCTCTGCAATCGGTCCAGTCCGACTGGCTCTGCTTGCCGGGAGAGAGGAACTGTTCGAAGTATACTTCCTTGCCGGTGCCATGCTGGGCACGCCAACGCTCAATGCGACGGCGCAGTGTTCGCCCATGTGATTCATTGAAGACGCCTGGATACCTATCAATGAGGTATTCCAGGATCGTCTTTGCTTGGAGTCCATCATCATTCTTGAGAAGACCGCAAATCTCCTCCCAGTGACCAGCAAAGCGATCAGGGCGGGTTAAGTAGTTTCTGGGTGTGCTCTGTCCACCTGGCGGGGCGCCACGAACATACTTTCGAGCGGTATTGATTGACATACCAGCCTTAGCGGCTGCCTGTCGCAGTGGAATACGTTTGTAGTACTTAAACAAGAGGTTCACCTGTTCCTTTGTGCAAGACATGCTGACTCCGGGTTGACCATCACCCGCAGTGTCACGTGGAATCAGACCCCATGCAAAAGTCCGACAGCATGGCGCCTGAATATGAATTAGACGGCCATGCCAGCAGCCTAATCTATGCATTTAAGCGTGGCGCGAAACACCTTACGGATATCTTCGCTTACTCCAAATGGACACTCCCCCAAAAAGGATCACTTTTAGTTGACCACGTGATCATTTCTAATTGTCCATCAACAGGCGATTTTTGGACTGAGGCTAAGTATTCTCTCCGAAAAACCCAATGGGGCAAATGCCAAGCTCAAGAACTGCTTCAAAAAATGCTTATCGGATCCGTT
The DNA here is from genome assembly GCA_029551185.1 of Bacillota bacterium. Classification (GTDB taxonomy): domain Bacteria; phylum Bacillota; class SHA-98; order UBA4971; family UBA4971; genus UBA4971. The sequence continues at coordinate 210 of JAKPFY010000029.1, read as the reverse complement.
TGAGAAAGTTCGCCTGGAATCTTTGGCATCTCTTGCCTTATACAAGGACCCAAGAGTTCTGAAGCTTCTTATCAAAGAACTACAGAAAGAGGAAGTGTCAGCACTCGCGTTAGAAGCAGCATCCTCGATGGCAAGTCCTGAGCTCTATCCTCTGTTGCTTTCAATTAGGAAATCTAGACGGGCTGAAACGCATTGGCTCAATGAGGCCAT
>JAKPFY010000242.1 GCA_029551185.1 Bacillota bacterium | reverse complement strand
TCTACTGCCACATACACGACAGTGCCTTCCAGATTGCAGGAATCGTGAGGGATGTTCTCTAAATGCATCATCCTATCGTTTCCTACGACAATCTCGTTCCCGTCGATTATGACTTTGATGCCATGCCCCGGAATTTCACGGTAACTTTGAATCTCTCCGGGTGAAGGGTTTTCCCCGTATGCTTCTATAATTGACCTGGCAATAGGGTGATTTGAATTGTATTCAGCCAATGCTGAGAGTCTCAGAACCTCATCGTTTGTAAAGTCCCCACGTGCCAAGACTTCAGTGACCTTGAAGACGCCTCGTGTCAGTGTTCCTGTTTTGTCCATTACGACTGTATGGAGAGAGGTTAACGCGTCAAGGAAATTAGCGCCTTTTATGAGAATCCCGTGGCGGGACGCGGAGCCGATGCCTCCGAAGTACCCCAGGGGTATGGATATTACAAGCGCGCAGGGACATGATATGACAAGTAAGACCAGAGCGCGGTAAATCCATTCAGAGAAACCGGCGCCGGGAATTACAATGGGCGGAACAAATCCTACGCCGATAGCTGCGAACGTGACAAAGGGGGTATAATACCGGGAAAATGTCGTGATAAGCCGCTCAGTAGGCGCTTTGCGAGCTGATGCTTCTTCCACAAGGCGCATGATTCTGGCTATTGAGGACTCGCCGGATTCCTTCTCAACACGTATTTCAATGATTCCATCGTGGTTTACCATCCCGGCAAGGACTGTACTGCCCGGGGATATCCTTTGCGGCACGGATTCTCCTGTAAGCGCTGATGTATCTACGAAAGATGAACCGTCTATGACCTTACCGTCCAAGGGGATCCTCTCCCCCGGCTTTGCAATGATTATGTCGTCAACATTGACATCGTCAGGATGGACGACTTGTACACCTCGGTCAGTCTTCAGGTTTGCCGTATCCGGGCGGATATCCACAAGGCTTGCAATGGCTTTCCTGGATTTACTGACAGCCATGTCCTGAAGGTATTCGCCGACAGTAAAGAACAGCATCACGCTGACAGCTTCAGGCAATTGATGAATGGCAAGCGCACCAAGGGTCGCCACGGTCATAAGAAAGAATTCATCGAAGACTTCGCCGTGAAATATGTTAGTTGCGGCTGCAAGGAGCACCCTACCACCGACAAGTAGGTAGGCGGTGATGAAAATAACGTATTCCGTGAATGCGTAAGGGGTCCCATGAAGCTTCGGTTCAAGGAATATGCCAATCAGAAGCAGGATTCCCGATATGACTATTGATGTTAAGCTTATATCAGGATGTCCATGACCATGGCGGTCGGCATCGGGTTGATGCGATCCATTGTAATGCTCAAGGTGTACTACGTGGCCATGCGTATGATACGCTCTATCATCCTCGGTCAACATTTCCATGTTCCTTCTTTCATATGTCATGATTTACCGGATTTGCCTGTTTCCTCCGAGTAATGCTCTTTTGCCTGGCGAATCAAGGTAATGATGTGATGATCGTCAAGTGAATAATATACGCTCTTCCCGTCTCTACGGCACTTGACAAGTCTCATTGCACGAAGCAGTCTTAGGTGGTGAGACACTGCAGGAACGCTTATGCCAAGGACTTCCGCCAGATCGCAAACACACAACTCTCTTAGGGACAGGAGGTAGATTAACTTCGTGCGGGTTTCATCCCCGAGCACGCGGAATATTTGAGATAAGCCCTCCACTTCAATGAGCCTGTCCCTGAGCTGTTTAACTGTATCGGCGGATGACGGTTCAAAGTTTTCACATACGTCATCATCAAATTCGCTTGTATTCATATGCTTCTTGCTCCTTTCGGATAAATACTTTATCATATAAGCAACTGTTTAAATATCATAATATACCGGACACTGTGTGTAAAGTAATATTGGTAGGCAAAAAAGCTTAATCCGGTGAAATAGGAAAGAGGACAGGCGGGAGACCCCGTGTTGCGCTCAACCTTTTTGCCCTTTTGGACTGCTTGCCGCAGGGTCATATTGAATGTATAATCTAAAATGGTGTTTGCGCCTTAGTATTTCCGCGCAGTTATGCCACATGTTAATGGCACGTTGTCAATAATCATGTCTTGTGCCTGTCGCGCCTGTCCGGTTGAGCCTGGCTCGGTGTAAGTTTCAGAATAATAACCGGCTCAGTCTTGTGGGACTCAAATACAGAAAGTTAACGGTGATACATAGATGACATATCAGGATCAAACAGAGACTCGTGAGAGACTTTTGCGTCCGGATTCGACCCCCGCTCTACGTAAGCGGGTCCTTGAACTTGCCGGGCCGTCTCTTGTGGAAATGGCTTTGGTTACGTTTGTGAACATGGCAGATATGATAATGGTCGGGAGACTGGGGCCTGCAGCTATCGCAGCAGTAGGACTCACAAACCAGCCGGTGTTTTTTGCCATGGCTGCCTTTATAGCTCTTAACGTAGGCACGACTGCAGTCATTGCCCGCGCCATCGGAGCAGGCGATGATGATGTGGCAAGTGACGCTATGCGTCAGAGCCTCATACTGGTCGTAATAATGGGCCTTGCTGTAAGCGTTTTAGGTTTTGTCTTTGCAGGACATGTTTTAGAGTTCATGGGCGCTGAACCCGATGTGCTCCCAATGGGAGTCAGTTATATGAAGATTATCGCGTCAGGCGGTGTGTTCATGGTGGTTTCCATGAGTCTCACAGCCGCGCTGCGGGGAGCAGGGGATACGAAATCGCCCATGAAGGCCAATATGGTGGCTAATGTTAGTAATGTTATCGGCAACTACCTGTTGATTTACGGAAAATTCGGCTTCCCGAAGCTGGGTGTGGCCGGAGCTGCTTTAGCTACTACAATTGCAAGGAGTATCGCTTTCTTCCTTCTCCTTAAGGTGGTCATTTCAGGAAATTCTCATTTACACTTAAGAGGCCCTTTCAGACTGAATCGCGAGCTTCTTGAAAGGATCATTCGTGTAGGTATGCCGTCTGCCGTTGAGCAGATAGTGTTGCGTGGAGGTCAATTAGTCTATGTAAAGATAGTAGCCGGCTTTGGAACCACGGTCATCGCAGCTCATCAAATCGGAATGAACATCATGAATCTTTCATTTATGCCTGGAACTGCATTTGCTATAGCTGCCACAACCCTGGTCGGCCAGGGTCTGGGCGCAGGCATGCCTGATCTGGCAGAGGATTGGGCCAGGGAAACCAGGCGAATGGGCACCGTTG